>NZ_JBFUIU010000525.1:0-6380 GCF_056401695.1 Variovorax sp. P4_D9 | reverse complement strand
GCGTCGTGGTGTTGGTCGGGCCGGCAAGACCCACCACCACGGCGGTGCCGCCCTTGCGCAGGCAGGCATAGGCCTGGGCGACGATCTCGCCGTGGCCCACGCATTCGAAGAGTAGTCGGCGCCGTCGGTCAGCTTGCGCAGTTCCTTCACCACGTTCTCGGTCTTCGAGGCGTYGATCACATGGGTGGCGCCGAAGAGCTTGGCCATCTCGAGCTTGCTGGCCAGCATGTCGACGGCGACGATCATCGTCGCGCCGGAGATCTGGCAGCCTTGCAGGGCGCTCAGGCCCACGCCGCCGGCGCCGAACACCACGCAGATCGAACCGGGCTCGACCTTGGCGGTGTTGCAGGCCGCGCCCCAGCCCGTCATGACGCCGCAACCGATCAGCGCACAGCGGTCCAGCGGCACGCCGGGGGTGATCTTGACGACGTTGTTCTCGTGCAGGGTGGCGTACTCGGCCATGACCCCGCAGCCGCCCATCGCGTTCAAGGGCTGGCCGTTGGCATCCTTCGTGCGCGGCACGCCGCCGGGCAGCGTCCAGGGCGTCGTGTTGCCCACGTCGCAGAGGTTGGGCTTGCCGCTCGTGCAGTAGCGGCAGCGGACGCAGGTGTTGACGAAGCTGCTGATGACCGGGTCGCCCACCTTCAGGTCGGTGACACCTTCGCCCACCTGGCAGACGACGCCCGCACCCTCGTGGCCGAGGATCACGGGGCCGGCAGCGGCAAGGTGCCGTTGGTGACCGACAGGTCGCTGTGGCAGACCCCACAGGCGCCGACCTTGATCATCACTTCGTGCGGGCCCGGCGGGTCGACCAGGATGTCTTCGACATGGACCGTCACGCCATCGGCGCGGAAGACAACGGCTTTGGAACGCGTTTGCATGGCTTGGGTCTCGCTGGATTGAATGGGGTCCGGCCGGCCTCAGCCGACCATGGTTTGAATGGCGGTGAATTCGAGCAGGCCCTCGACGCCGTTCTCGACGCTGATGCCCGACTGTTTGCGACCGGCGAAGGGCGACAGCGGGTCGAGCAACTGGACGCTGTTGATCCATACCGTGCCCGTCTCCAGTCGGGCGCCGAGCCCGCGCCTGCGCGAGGTCGTTCGACCAGACCGAGCCCCCGAGGCCGAACTCGGAGTCGTTGGCGCGCCGTACCACCTCGTCGACGTCGGTGAAACGCAGCAGCGGAACGATCGGGCCGAAGGGCTCCTCGACCACGACGCGGGCGTCATCGGGYGGGTTGTCGAAGACTGTCGGTGGAATGAAGTAGCCCAGCCTTCGGGCACGTAGCCCCCGGCAAGGAAGGTGTGGCCCGCGTCGCGCGTGGCGGCGATGAGTTCCTTCACGCGCTCTCCGGTTCTGCACCGGGCCCAGCACGACGCCCTCCTGCGTGCCCGGGCCCATCGGCGCGGCCTTGGCCGCGGCGGCAAAGGCCGGGCGAAAGCGTCATAGATCGCGTCGTGCACATAGATGCGCTTGGCGGCCACGCAGACCTGGCCCGAGTTCAGGAAAGCGCCCATGAAGAGCTTGCGCGCCGTCTTTGCCACATCCACGTCGGGCATGACGATGGCGGCGTCGTTGCCACTGAGTTCCAGCGTCAGGTGTTTGAGCGTGGGGCGGCGGTAGCCATCACGCTCCGGCCGGTGGCCGTCGAGCCAGTGAAGGCGACCTTCGCGATGCCGGGGTGCGCCGTCATCCACGGACCGAGGGCGTCGCCCCCGCTCAGCACGTTGAGCACGCCGGCCGGGAACAGGTCGGCCGCGAGTTCACCCATGCGCAGCGTGGCGAGCGGCGTGAACGGCGAGGGCTTGACGATGACCGTGTTGCCCGCCATCAGCGCGGGTGCGAGCTTCCACGTCGCGAGCATCAGCGGGAAGTTCCATGGCGCGATGGCTGCGACTACGCCGAGCGGCAGGCGGCGGGTGGTCCAGGTCGTGCCGCCCTTGTCGATGCGCTCAGCCACGGGGAGATCCATCCGGGCGAAGGTGTGCAGCCAGTGCACGCAGCCCAGTACCTCGGCCCTGGCCATGGCAAGTGGCCGGCCCTGTTCGCGCGTGAGCAGCAGCGCGAGTTCTTCCGCATGCGCCTMGATGCGAGCGGCCAGCGCCTCGACGCCTTCGCGACGCTGCGCCTGCGTCGTTTGGCGCTAGCCTTCGAAGGCCGCCAGCGCGGCCTTCACCGTCGCGTCGAGCACCTCCTGCGTGCAGTCGGCGACTCGGGCGATGACCTGCTCGTCGGCAGGGTCGAGTACCGGCAGCGTGGCGGGCAAGTCTAGAAGCTGGCCGTCGCAAAGCGGCGTGAAGGTCTGGGCGCGAGCGGTGACGTGTACGTGCTGGTGGCCGGCGTGCGGCGCGGTGGCGGCCTTCGTGGCCAGCGAACTACTCGATCCCCTCCCAACCTGCCCATCGACTGCTCCACACGCGCGAAATCGTCTGCAGGGGCTACCTGCGCGACGACGGCCTGCTCGACGTGGAAAGCACCATGCGCGACATCTCGCCCAACGGTTCCGATCTTTTCTTCAAGCCGCTGGGCGCCGGCGAAGACCTGCACCGCATGCGGATCGTCATGACGGTCGACAACGACCTGGTGATCCGCGAAATTCAGGTGCGCAGCGAAGCCGCGCCGACGCCGTACTGCGCTGAAAGCAATGACAACTACGACGCGCTGGTGGGCTTGAAGATCGGGGCCGGATTCACGAAAAGAGGCCGTACGCTGGTCGGCGGCAACAAGGGCTGCACGCACCTCACCGAACTGATGGGCCCGGCCGCCACCACCGCCATGCAGACCTGGTTTGCGCTGAGCCGCGAGCGCGGCGGGCTGCGCACCTTGCTCGCCGCGCCCGCCCACTGCCCAAGCCCGCGCTGGCCGACACCTGCCAGGCCTATCGCAGCGGCGGCAAGGCACTCCAGGCGATCTGGCCGCCGGAACGGCGCGCCTGAGGCACACCGGGCCGTTCACCGGAGATATTTGCCTCGCAGGTAGTCGAGATAGGCTTTCGATTCGCGCGAGACATATGGAGAAATCAGAGTCAGCGTGTAGAAAGCCGCAAGCCCCGGATCGGCCTGCGGCAGGGCCTCGCGTCCCGGCACCAGCCGCTCGAACGACAGCCAGCAAGTGGTCGTGAAGACCATCTGCAGCGCCAGCATCTGCGCCTCCTCCGAGGTCGCCTCGATTACGCCGCTCGCCACCAGCGTCTCGCACAGCGATTGCGCGGCCAGCAGGTTCCGCGCGGTCAGCACTTGTGCGCGCTGGCCGAGGGCCGGGTATTCGCTCGAAAGATAAGCCACATCGCGGTAGACGAAGCGATAGGCGTTGATGGCCTCGAAGCGCAAGTGCAGCGCGAGCCACAGATCGTCGATCGCGCGCACGCTGTCGGACGAGGCGTTGAGCAGATCGAGCTGGTCCTCGAAGCGCCGGAAGAGCCGGTCGACGATCAGCTGCTTGGCCTTGAAGTGGTAGTGCAGGTTGCCGGGGCTGATGTCGAGTTCGGCCGCGATGCGGTGCGTCGACACGGCTGCAAGTCCCTGCGCATTGAAGAGCGCCAGGCTGGTCTGGAGAATGCGTTCTCGCGTGTTGGAACTGGCCACGACGGAGGGGCTCGAACCGTTGGCCTCAGCGCTTGCGCCGACCCGATTCGGCGCGCTCGAGGTGTTCGAGCAGCAGCCGCACCTGATCGCGCAGTTCCTGGATTTCCTGGGCACTCGGCATGCCGAGCCGCTGCAGCGCGGTCGCGACGCGCTGGTCGAACACGTCCTCGAACTTGCGGATGCCGAAGGTGTCGAGACCCGGGAATGCGCGCACGGCACCGGGCTTGCCGTCGGCCGCCTGGCCGCTCCCGAGGCCGAGCAGGCTCTCGATCACATTCGTCTGGCGCTTGACGACACCGTCGCGCACCGTGCCCAAGGCCTTCAGGCCCGCACGCAGCAGGCCTTTCGCGCCGGCCTGCTGGGCTGGCGAGGCCGTCCTTGCCGGCACGGCCTTGGGCGCCCGGGCCTTCTTCGCTGCAGCACCCGCACGCGGCGCGGATTTCTTGGCCGGCGCAGCCTTCCTGGCCGGCGTGACCGGTTTCTTCTTCACGCTGTCGGTTTCATCGCGGCGTGTCGCCATGCGTTGCTCCAGGAAGACGTTCGACAGGAAAGCCTTGGGGCGCCAGGGCGGGCGATCAGGCCTTTTGGGGCGCGGGCGTGGTGCGCACGGCGCGGCGGGTGGACGACTTGGCCTTCGCCTTCTCGGTCTTCACCACCTCGATGGCGGTCGTCGTGCCTGCCACGCGGCCTTCGATCTTCTTGGCGCCCGCGGCGACGGTATCGGCGATCTTGACCGTGATCTTGGCGATCGGCTGGTTGACGCGATCGAGCATCTCCAGCACCGAGTTGCCCAGCGGTGCCTCGACGCGGGCCACGGCGTTGGCGACCGACTCGATGCCGCGGGTGGTGTCGGCGGCGATGCGATCCATCAGGGCGATGATACGGCTCGAATCGACGTCGAGACGTTCGGCCAGGAAGCCCGTGACCTTTTCCTGCGCGCCGAGCAGCTTGGCCTTGGCGTCTTCGTTCACCAGCGGCAGTTCGCGCTTTCCGAGGAAGTCGCTGTAGCGCGAAGCGGCGCCGCCCAGCAGGCGGTGCGCCCCGGTGCGCCAGGCGCTGATCAGAGTCTTGCCTGCATCGTTGTACTGGCCGACGACGTGAACGGCGGCGGTGGAGAGGGTTTGCGTGGTCATGCTGGTTTCCCGGAAGTTGATGGTCCATTGACGCCCGAATACGTTTCCGGCGCCACCCGCGTCATGGATTCGACGCGATGGGCTCATCTTCTCCGCAAAGCCCTAGGCTTGAAAAACTAGAACGGTTCGATAGTTAGTCCAACTGCCCCAATTAATGGGCCGTCGGCAGCGCCTGGCGGGAGGCCTCGCGCCGATCCCGCAGGCCGAGCAGTTCGTTGAAAACCAGCGCGCCGATGACCAGCGCACCGCCGGTCAGCACGGCGGGCTCCGGTTCCTCGCCGGCCCCTATCCAGGCCAGCGCGATGCCGAAGATCACTTCGAGCAGGGCCAGCAGCGCCACCTCGGGCGCCTTGAGCACGCGCGCGCACAGCACGGACAAGACACAGGGAATGGCCAGCTGGAACAGCCCGAGGAAGGCCAGCAGGCCGAGGTCGTGGGCATTGGCCTGGAAGGGCCAGGCCAGCGGCAGGGTGACCAGCGAGGAGATCGCTGCACCGACCAGCACCGCGGGCACCAGGTCGACGTCATGGCCCTCGGCATGGGCATGCTGTACCACGGTCCAGTTGCAGGCGCCGGCCAGCGGCACGCATAGCGCCACCAGCGTGCCGAGCAGCTGCCCTTCGCCGAGCTGGGTGCCGTACATCCAGCCGATGCCGAGCCCGGCGACCACGATCGCCGCCCAGGTCCGGACCGGCAGCCGGTGGCCGATGAAGATCCTGGCGCCCAGTGCCGTCAACAGGGGGCCCAGCGCCATCGTCACCAGCACGTTGGCGACGCTGGTCAGCGTGAGCGCGACCATGAAGGCCGTGAACATCACGCTCCAGCAGACACCGGAGATCCACAGTGCGCGGCCGCCCTGGCGAACCTTGGAGAACACCGCGCGGCCCTGCCACAACGGCAGGATCACGAGCAGCGACGCCAAGGTGAAGAAGCTGCGCCAGAAGGTCACCTCGAAGCTGCGCGCATGTTCGAGGTGCCGGGTGACGACGCCGGCCGTGGCCCACATCAGCGTGACGCCGACCATCAGCCAAACGGCCCTGCCGTGGGTCAAACCACGTCCGCTCATGACGCGCGGCAGTTACTCGCGCGAAGCGCGCTTGCGCTCGTGTTCCTTCAGGAAGCGCTTGCGCAGGCGCACGCTCTTCGGCGTGATCTCGACCAGCTCGTCGTCCTCGATGAACTCGACGCCATATTCGAGCGTGAGCTCGATCGGCGGCGTGATCTTGATCGMGTCTTCCTTGCCCGAGACACGGAAGTTGGTCAGCTGCTTGGTACGCGTGGCGTTCACCACCAGGTCGTTGTCGCGGCTGTGGATGCCGACGATCATGCCTTCGTACACCGGATCGTTGGCGCGCACAAACATGCGGCCGCGGTCGTCGAGCTTGCCCAGCGCGTAGGTGAAGATCTCGCCGTCGTCCATCGAGATCAGCACGCCGTTCTTGCGGCTGCCGATCTCGCCCTTGAAGGGCTCGTAGCGGTCGAAGATGTTCGAGATCAGGCCCGAGCCACGTGTCAGGTTCAGGAATTCGTTGGTGAAGCCGATCAGGCCGCGCGCCGGGATGCGGTACTCGAGGCGCACGCGGCCGCGGCCGTCCGGCTCCATGTTGACCAGTTCGCCCTTGCGCTCGCCCAGGGCCTGCATCACGCCGCCCTGATGCTGGTC
>NZ_JBFUIU010000524.1:0-6383 GCF_056401695.1 Variovorax sp. P4_D9 | reverse complement strand
CGCGATCAACTCTCGCTCGGCGSGGCTGAAGCTGAAGAACGCCTGWAGCTCGAACYCGCTGARYTCGCCCGGTAGGTCACGCAGSCCGAGGTAGGACGWCTGCCAGCCTTGCATTGCCGCGCTCCTTCGCAGTTCGGGGGSCGGACACGATACGCCGCARYSMGGTGAACAGCAATGCTCACGAAATCAACAACTTAGGAACTGACCCCCCCGCCGTTGCTGGCGATGCGACCGTCAGTTTTGACACCGAAAACAAGTCGACCCCTGTGAGCGCCCTCAAGCTCACCTCGCCGGCGGATGCTGCAGGCGTTGCCAGCCGAWCACCGGCCAGTCGCTTCGTGCTTGGTCAGTGTCGCCACCATAGACGACGCTGCCGCCTTCCAGCGCATTGGGGAAGGCGGCCGCGAAACTGCGAAGGCCGCGAAAGTAATCGGTGTTGACTGTCGCGCCAGCCTTGATCTCCACGGCGCGGAGCTTCCGGCCCGAGGGAATCAGCAGATCGACTTCGTTGCCTGTCGCATCGCGAAAGAAGTACATCTCCGCCGACTCGCCCTGATTGAATCGGGTCTTGAGAGCTTCCATGATCACCAGGTTCTCGAACAAGCTGCCGAACAGCGGGTCGCGCACCACCTGGTCGGCGCTGCGCAAGCCCAGCAACCAGCAGGCCAGACCCACATCGCAAARGTACAGCTTGGGGCTCTTCACGAGCCGCTTCGATGTGTTGGTGAACCAGGGGGGAAGCACGTGCACGATGTAGCTTGTTTGAAGCAGGTCAAGCCATGCCCGCGCGGTGGCGTGCGAAACGCCGGCATCATTGCCAAGGCTCGTGAGATTCACGASCTGACCGACGCGCCCGGCGCACAGTCGTACGAAGCGTTCGAAGCGCTGCAGGTCATGAACGGCCGCCAGCTGGCGCAGGTCACGCTCTACGTATGTCGTGAAATAGTCGCCGAGCGCCTGCGAGGGGTTGAGGYCGCGGTCGTGAATGCGCGGGTAAAAGCCCGTGAGCAGTGTCTGCGCCAGCGGYGGCACCGGATGCAGCCGCGCGACCTCGGCGAGGGAGAACGGCAGCAGTCGCAAAACAGCCGTGCGGCCGGCCAACGACTGACTCACTTGGGACATGAGTTCAAACTGCTGGCTTCCCGTCAGGATGAAACGCCCCGGAGCGGGGTCGACATCGACCATCGCCTGAAGGTAGGAGGGGATCTGCGGTGCGCGCTGGATCTCGTCGACTATTGCGCCGCCTTCGATCCCTTTCAGGAAGCCTCGCGGATCCTCATTGGCGAAACGCCGGGTGTCGGGGTCTTCCAACGTGACGTAGGGCTTGTCGGGAAAGAGGTTGCGGCACAGCGTCGTCTTGCCACTCTGGCGCGGTCCCGTCAGTGTCAAGACTGGATATTGGCGCGCCAGTTCGGCGGCGAGTGGCGCCACGTCGCGAGGGATCATGTAGGCCATTCTACGCGTTTCGTGCAAATTGAAKATTTATTCTTGCATTTGCGCAGCGAYSTGGTTTTGCTGGGCCATTGGCGATGGCGCTTCGCTGTTTGCTACCGGCAAATGACGAAGCTGCAGGCGATCCTCGGCTTTGCGCACGGCGGGCCCTTCTTGATCATGTTCATCAGCTTGTCGGCGCCGATTGATCTCGGCCCCACGGGACTCCCCGGGAAGGTCCGGCGAACGTCGTTGAGGGTCCGTGCGTCATTGTCTCRACACGCAGGAGACAAGCATCAGATGCAAGCGAATCCCGCAGACGGACTCATCCGCCTGAAAGTGTCTTTACCGTAARTTTACATGCAGATACACTTGTATCAGACTTACGTTGAGCGTGAGCGGCCCTGGAGAAAGCTGGCGTCCGATGCCAAGACGCTGGCCGCACCGAATATCGCTCGTCCCTGGTAGTTCAGGTCCACTTTTCGAGGTGAATGAAACCGGCTATGCAATCCCCAGACCTGGAGACTGTTCAAATGGTCAGAGTCGCGCTGCAGGAGGTGATCTCGGCGCGTGAGCATGGCGTTCAGGCTGTGCCGTACTTCGCTCCTACCGACATTGGAACGCTCCCTSTCTGTGAGCAGGAGAAAGAGTTGAACGTCAAGGAAGAGACCGACTACGGCAATCGTGTGCGCGCCGGCATCCACATGACGCTCTCTGCGGCAGCTTCGGCGCTTGAAGTTGCCGAAGTGCTCATGAAAAACTTCGCCGTCTTGGACGCAAAGGATCGGAAACGCGAGTTGATTCGATGCTCGCTGAATGCCCGTGTTGCAAGGGATGCYGCGGCTGAAGCTGCCGCGGTCTTGTCGGGGCAGCAGGCACCAAAGTCTGATGCGATGGTGGAGATCAGACGGCTGAAGTCGGCACTTCTTCAGCGATTCGGGATCGGCGAGTAGGGGGACGTATGCTTGGTCGTCTTTCGGAGGAWCTGATGAATGGACGCGCCTTGGCCCGCTGGATTCTGGGGGCCGCCATCGCAAGCGCCATGGTGGCGAGCGCCGGCGCTGCCGACATCGTGGTCGGGCAAGTGGCACCGCTCACGGGGTTGGAAGCCAAGCAGGGGTTGGGCTACGCAGCTGGCCTGCGGCTCGCTTTCGACAGCGTCAACAAGCAAGGCGGCGTGAACGGCAATTTCACGCTCGTGCGCGCCGATGATCACAACGAGCCCGCGTCCACCGTCGAGCAGACGCGCAAGCTGGTCGCGGAGCAACGCCCGCTCGTGCTGGCCGGCTACTTCGGCAGCCGCAATCTGGCGGCGCTCCTGGCCTCCGGCATTCTGGACCAGCAGCGCCTGGCGCTCGTGGGCTATCGCACGACCGGGATTCCGCCCTCGCATCCCCTGCTGTTCAACGTGAGGGCCGACGTCCGTGACGAGCTGGCCAAGCTCACCGAGCACCTGGCGACCGTGGGCATCACCCGGCTTGGCCTGCTCCACGAGGCCGGGGCCGACGCAGTGGTCGCCGCGGCCGACGAGGCGGCCGGTCGGGCAAAGGCCGCCTTCGTCATTCGCGCCTCTTATGCACCGGACAGCAGGAGCGCCGGGACCTTGGTGGCGGCCTTTCTCAAGACCCCGCCGCWGGCCATCATCATGGTGGCCAACGGCGCCACCACGGCGGCCTTTATCGAGCGCTACCGCATGGAAGGTGGCGCGGCGCAACTGTTCGCRTACTCCGGCGCAGACATCGAGCAGCTGTCCCAGCGGCTGGGCGAGGAGCAGATGAAGGGCGTCGTCATCTCGCAGGTCACGCCAAACCCCTACAAGAAYAACAGCCGCCTCGCTCGGGAGTTCGCGGAGGTCACCAAGGCAAACAAGCTCGACATGCCGATCAGCTACGTGATGMTGGAGGGTTACATCGCCGGCCGCGTGATCATCGAGGCAGCGCGGCGGCAGGGACGCGCACCCACGCGCGAAGCAATGACTGCCGCGCTGAACGCCATGAACGACTACGAMCTCGGAGGTTATGCCGTCGGGTTCAGGCCCGGCGCGAGGGCCGGCTCGAAATATGTCGAGCTGTCCATCATCAGCAGCGAGGGCAGGATCCAGCAATAGGGCGCCTCAGCTTGGGGTGCTCCAGGTGGCGCGTTAAGAATCGCACAGACCGTGTGGATCTGTTGCCTCAGACCTCATCGAGCATCCGGCTGGCCTCTCCGCCGAGCGCGCTTTCGGCGCGGAAGTAGCCCTTCACGGTCAGCGCGGTCTTGCCGCCGACGTGTAGTCCGGGGACCAGCCGTTGAATCCGGCAGAGGGACCAGTACCCAACCTATTGCAGCTAAGCTGCTTTCGCCGATCTGTGCTCGTCTCGACATGACTAGAACGCCATCGCATTTAGACGCCTCACATTTCTCCAGCACTTAGCTCCTGAAGTATGCGCCCAAAACCAGCTTGAATGATCCCCCGGCCGGGGTAGGCAACTCGGCCAGCGTAAACGAGAGTCCGCTCGTGGGCGCCGAGCGGGCGGTGGCAGTTCCCGGTGCTCTGCGAGCTTGCGCCGCGATCTGACCGGCCGAGCGTTAACCCGTCTGCGACATGTCTTCTGCTGGCCGCGCGGCTTATCTTCCCCGGCGCGGCGTGATCTTCGAGTTCTGCCTGGGACCGTGGCGGCCAGTACCCGGTCGCGTTCCTCGGCGAGGATGGTGCGTGGAGCGGCACGCTGCTGACGGACCAGTACGCCAGCTACGCGCAACCGCCAGTCAAAACGGGTTCACCGGACGCATACCCTATGCCCACCACTTTGGCCGCCGATCGACGAAGAGCGTGCATTTCGGGATGACGAGTTTCCCCCCGGACCAGGCATCGCGCACCCGCCTCTGAAAATGCGCAGAGAGCAGCACTAGCGCGCCAGGCTCCGGCCTCACCCAGAGCTTCGAGCGTTTGTCGTAGCCGCCAGCGCTGTGCTCTCTCCGTCCTTGCGCCAGGACTGGTACGCGACGTGCAATGTGAACGGAGCGAAATGAAGGGGGCGAAGGGCCTGCCCCTGCGACCAGTAGTAGACGCGCCCGAAATAGGCAGCATGGCACCAGCGCTCCCAGGCCGATGGGCTGTACCGCTCGAAGTCGAGATCTCCGTTCGATAGAGCGACCCAGATCACTGCGATGCCGAGACGATGGTAGTTGGCGGTGCGTGCTGCGATGCCTTCAATGCCGAGGTCGCTGCGCTGCACCTCGATGGCCACAGGGACGCCGGAGATGACCGCGTAGATGTCGGCCACCGATCCGGCCAGCCGCTTCTCGAGCTCGAGGTCTGTGACATTGTCCTGGCCGCGCAGACCGTCGAAGATCGCCAGCTTCACCTGGAAGTGATCCTGCGTCTCGCCGAATCCGAGCCGGCACGATGTCGGGGCCTTGTGCGCGAAGTGGTGGATGCGGATCGGGCCCTTCCTCAGGATCAGTTCGGTCGAGCACCCTGGGCACGCGACGGGTGCATCAGTGCGCTCCGCGTCGCGAGCGAGCATCTTGAGACTGTCCAATTGGCGGGTAGCGGTTAGCAAGCCGGCATCGTAAAAGCGCTAGCGCATTGACGCAACGCGTGCACGCACCGCGAGGTAAATCGTTCAGTGGAGCGCAGGCGCACCTGGGGCAGTCGGTGCGTCGTGCCGGGCGCCCTCAAGATTCACCAGCAGCCCGTGCAGGGTCAGCATGTGAAGCGCTGGACTTCGCACGCCTTTGTTTACAAACGGGGGGCGGAATATCCGGGGAGTTCGATCTCCTTCACAGTAGGGATGCCGCACATGTCTGCGACGACTACTCTAGGGATGCGGGCGGCATGGCCATGGTTGTGCTGACGCTAGGCGTAACACCTGCGAAGCGAGCGGCACATTGTTCGCCCCTGAAGGAGAAGAGCATGGCATCGACGTCGAATCCCGAAATGCAGTCGCACGCCCACTCGACGGGCGGTGCGGGAACACCTACCGGCGGCGGCGGCGAAAACTGTGACCCGCCAGGGGCACCCCTGGAACTGCTCATGGAGCGCTTCGGTCCGACCCAGGAGCGCATCGATGCTCACATGGCGGCCCTGCTCTCACATCCGCAGGTGCGCGAGCGCCTCGTTCAAGGCGAGCATCGCCTCCTGAGTTTTGTGCTCGAGCACGACGAGGCGCCTACCGACTGTTCCCGGCATAGCGACAAGCGGGTCGATGCTTGGGCACCTGACCGGTTTGTTGCCCGAGCCTATGACTATGTTGAGAATCGGGTGCTCGAAGTGCGAGGCGCCTTACACGCGCTGGATCCACAGGTTCCAGGTGTCCTCGAGACCTCCTGGCTTGGCCATCAGCCGCTGCCCGACGGCGACGAGTTCGCTGCGGCAGTGGAGATTGTGCGGCACGAGCGGGACCTGCGCGAGCGGATTGCGAATGGCGCGATTTCGCTGTTCCGGCCGATGCCGCCGTTCATCGATCGGCAACTGCCTGACGGCCGCGTCGAGCGCACATTGGCGGTCGGGCTGCGGTCGACCCAAGCCGACTCGCCGTTCCACGAGATCGTGGGCGTCAGCATGTTCGACCGCCACGTCTTCCGCGAAGGGATCGACGGGGTGGTTCAGCGTGGTTCTCGCGTCTGCGAGCCCCCGCCAGCGCGCGACACCTTTGGCAACGGTCCTGGGACAACCGGCCAGTGCTGGGTGACGGTTACGAGCGGCGGGCAGACGCTTTGGCGCTTTCTCGCCGTGCGCCCCGCGGCATCATCCGGCACGAACGGCTCGGGAATCGAGTTGAAGTACGTCGACTACCGCGGCAAGCGTGTGCTGTTCCACGGCCATGTGCCGATTCTCAATGTCGAATACGGGTCCGACGGCCGAGCGATCGGCTGTGGACCGACCTACCGAGATTGGCAGAACTCGGAAACGCCGTTCGAGGCCACCGGCACGAACGTGGCGCCTGGCTTTCTGCTGTGCCCGACAC
>NZ_JBFUIU010000523.1:0-6399 GCF_056401695.1 Variovorax sp. P4_D9 | reverse complement strand
GACATGCCGTAGACCTCTAACAATCACCGTCCCGTCACCTGCCTGAAGCGCTCGCCGACCGCGGTCGGCAGCGACGCCGCGCCGCAGAAGCCGGCGCGCACAGCGCTGATGTCGGCGTCCGCCAGCGGCACGTCGAGCACGGCCCCCACCGAGGTGGGCACGGCGCCCACCAGCGTGGCGCCGTACTGGCCGGCCAGGCGCCAGAAGCCCTGCACCATGGCCGGGTTGCGCAGTCCGCCGGGCGACATGATCAGCAGCCCGACCCCGGCCATGAAAGCGCTCAGGCCGCAGAAGATGGTGCCGCCCACGTGGAATAGCGGCAGGGTGGCCGTGAGCGTGTCGCTGGCGCGCATGTCGCCCAGCACCGCGCCGCCCAGCGCGGCCGTGAGCTGGCTGCGGTGGGTGTGCGCCACCAGCCTGGGCGCGCCGGTGGTGCCGCCGGTATGGAAGTAGGCTGCCACGTCGTCATCGCGGCCCGGTTCGCCGAACAGCAGCCGGTCGTCGGGCTGCGCCATCAGCGCGGCATGGAAGTCGATCACGCCTGCCTCGGCCGGCGTGCCGGGCGGGGCCACCCGCACCAGTGTCAGCCCCGGCAGTTCGGCACGCAGGGCCAGCGCCTTCTGCCAGATGTCCAGCACCGGGTGCGGGCCCAGCGCCACCAGCACCTGGACGCCGGAAGCCTTCAGCAGGCCGGCGATGTGTTCCGGCTGCAGCAGGAAGTTGATCGGCACCGCGTAGCCCGCGGTCTCGGCGCCCCACAGCGTCGCATGGGTCTCCACCAGGCTGGGCAGCATGTAGGCGACCCCGGGGCGCGCGCCGGCCAGCGACGCGAACAGATTGGCGGCGCGCCGGACCAGGCCGAGCAATTCGCGGTAGCTGACGCGGCGGGGCTGCTCGTCGGGCGCCCCGGTCGTCAGCATGGTCAGCGCGGTGCGCTCCGGCTGCCGCGCGGCGGCGCCGATGAACACGTCCAGGATGCTGCGCTCGGGCAGGCGCTGCGCCAGCGTCATCTCGGCCTCGAAGCGCGCGATGTCGTCCGGATTGCGAATTCCGGTTTCGGGCAGGTGGGCCATGGCCAGGTTCTCCGGACGTTGAATGGCCGGGGACCTTACCCGAACGGCGCCAGACAGACAACGCAGGTGAACCCCGCAGGGCGCCGGCCCGGTCAGACCACGCTGCGGTGCCGCTCGATGCAGGTCGCCAGCGTCTCCTCGCCGGAGCGCTGCCACCAGTCCAAGGTCGAGAAGATCTCGACCTCGCTGAAGCCCGCGAAGCCTGCCGCCTCGACCCAGCCGCGGATCTTCCGCAGCTCGACCACGCCGTCGCCCATCATGCCGCGATCCGACAGCAGGT
The DNA here is from genome assembly GCF_056401695.1 of Variovorax sp. P4_D9. Lineage (NCBI taxonomy): Bacteria > Pseudomonadati > Pseudomonadota > Betaproteobacteria > Burkholderiales > Comamonadaceae > Variovorax > Variovorax sp. P4_D9. The sequence continues at coordinate 5,046 of NZ_JBFUIU010000523.1, read as the reverse complement.
CGCGTGTCGGCGTGAGCCAGTCGCAGACGTGGAAGGCCAGCAGCCGCTCCCTGCCAGCGCGGGCGATCTGCTGCTCGAGCTTCGGGTCCCACCACACGTGGTAGATGTCCAGCGCCACGCCCAGCATGCCGGAGCGCCCGGCGTCCAGTTCGTCGCACAGGTCGAGTGCGTGCTCCAGCGTGTTGATGCAGGCGCGGTCGGCGGCCTGCATCGGGTGCAGCGGCTCGATTGCGAGCGGCATGCCGACCTCGCGCGCGTAGGCCAGCGATGCCGCGATGCCGTCGCGCACCTCGCCGCGCGCGCRGCCGATGTCCTTGTAGGCGGCCTTGCCGTCGAGCGCGCCAGGCAGGGCGCCGACCACCAGCACCAGGCAGGGCGCATCGAGCGTCTTCGCCTCGTCGATGGCGCGGCGGTTGTCGTCGAGCGCGGCCCTGAGGCCGGCGGCGTCGGGCGCGGGGAAGAAGCCGCCGCGGCAGTAGCCCGAAAGCCCGATGCCGTGCGCCTTCAGCTGCTTCGCCACCTTGTCGAGCCCGACCGCGGCGACCTGGTCGCGCCATGGGCTGATCGCGCGGATGCCGCGCTCGGCGCACTGGTCGATGATGTGGTCCAGCGGCACCTCTGCGCCGTGCTGCTTCCGGATCGTCGCGGTGTTGATCGACAGCCAGTCGTGGTCGTGCTGGCCGTGTTTGACACCCGAGGCGTGCTCGATGCAACCGAGGGCCCGCAGGGCCTGCTGGCGGGTGGCGCGGTGCGTGTGCTGGTGGACTGCTCGACGGGCGACCCCGAGGCGTTGGAGTCGCTGGCGATGCGCCTCGAGGCGCAAGGCGTCGACCTGATCGAAGCGCCACTGTCAGGCTCCAGCAGCCAGATCGCGGCGGGGGAAGCGACGATGCTGCTCGGCGGCGACGCGGACGCCGTGCGCGCCAGCGAAGCCGTGCTCGCGGCGCTCTCGTCGCGTCGCATCCGGATCGGAGGCGCCGGCATGGGAGCGCGAGCCAAGCTCGCGAAGGTACAGCAGCGCCTCGGGGCATGCCGCCCGAGAGCTGCCATGGGTACTTGTTCTCGAAGCCTGCGAGGCCCGCCATCTTCATCAGTTTGCGGGCCCGCTCGCGCGCGGCGGCCTTCGGCAGATGGCGGATCTCGGCCTGCAGCAGGATGTTGTCCTCGACACTGCGCCAGGCCAGCAGCAGCGCGCTCTGGAACACGATGCCGACATCCTTCTGCGGCCCCGTGATCGGCTTGCCGGCCAGTGTCAAGGTGCCGGCGCTGATCGGCAGCAGCCCGGCCACCATCTTCAGCAGCGTGCTCTTGCCGCAACCCGAGGGCCCGACCACCGAGACGAACTCGCCCTCGCGGATCGAGAAGTCGAGCGGCTTGAGCGACTCGACCGGGCCGTCCTTGCTCTGGTAGGTCTTGGCGACGCCGCGCGCTTCGATGAGAGTGTCCAGGGCCATGAGGAACGATCAGTTGGTCGGCAGGAAGTCCAGCGTTACGTAGTCTTCGGGCTTGCCGCGCGTGGCGGCGTCCATGCCGCCGTATTGGACCAGCAGGTCGAGCGAGTCGTTGACGTTCTTCATCGAGACGTGGTACGGCCGCTGGTTGGTGGTTTCCTTGGTGTGAAAGAGGGCCGCGCTCTGCTTCATGCCGACGATCAGCGTGTTGCGCACGCCGGCCTTCGGGTTGGCCTTGAGCATCGCGTCGACCGCCGCAGCCGGATCCTTCTCGGCCGCTTCGGCGGCGCGCGTGGAGGCCCGCATAAAGCGCTTCACGAGGTCGGGGTTCTCGGTCAGCAGGTTCTTGTTGGCGATGATCCCCGAACTGATCTGGTTGACGCCCGAGTCGTGGCACAGCGCGCCATCGTCACGGGCACCAGCTCGGATTGCAGGCTCGCGAAGTCGGGGTCTGCGCCATGGGCGAAGCCGGGCCGGGCAAGCGATGCGATCGCGATCCGGCCGCGACGACGCGGCCTACGCCACCTGCGAGCTCAAGGGCCACAACGACGAGCCAGTGCGAAGCGCTGGCGCGAGCAGGAGATTGCGAAGCATCGACGAGGACCGTGGTTGAAGCCTGGACGGGATCCGTGCAGCGGCGCTGCGCGTTTCAATTCACCAATAAGTGAATTAGCAATTCTAGAAATGCCCTCGTCGACCCGTCAACCGGCGAGCCCCTAGGAGATACCCGTATCAGCGAAGGACGTACCCGAGCACGAGGTCGGTCATGTGCGACAGGCGTTGGGCCATCGCCTTCGGCGCCCGCAGGTCACGCCCGAAGACCGCCGACAGGGTGTCGTTGTTCGACAGGTAGAAGTAGCAGAGCGACGCGATCGAGATGTAAAGCTGCACCGGGTCGACGCCGGCGCGGAACAGGTTGTCGCGGCGGCCGCGCTCGAGCACGCCGTCGAGCAGCGCGATCAGCGGCGAGTTCATTTCCTGGATGCGTTCGGAGCGCTTCAAGTGCGCGGCCCGATGCAGGTTCTCGCTGTTGAGCAGCGTGATGAACTCGGGGTGCTCGAGATAGTAGTGCCAGGTGAAGGAGACCAGCCGGCGGATCGCCTCCACCGGTTCGACCGCGTCGAGATGGAGTTGTTGTTCGGCTTCGCGGATGTCGGCGTAGGTGCGTTCGAGCACCGCGAGGAAGAGGTCGTCCTTGCTGCCGAAGTAGTAGTAGATCAGGCGCTTGTTGAGGCCCGCGCGCTCGGCGATGCTGTCCACGCGGGCGCCTGCCAGGCCGCGCTGCGAGAACTCGTCGCGCGCCGAGGCGAGGATCGCGAGCTGCGAGCGGTCGGCGTCGCGCGAGCGCGGTTCGGCGGCGACCGGGGTGGGAGCTTTCATGGGGCGAATTTAACCAATTGGGGAATTAAGGCAAGCGGGCGCGGGCCGAACCGATAATTCGAACACCCCATTGCACCAGAGAGAAAGAGGCGCCCGTCCATGAGTACAACCCAACCCGCCGGCCATCTGATTGTCGAATGCCTGCTCGAGCAAGGCGTCGAGCTAGCCTTCGGCGTCCCCGGCGAAAGTTTTCTCGCGGTGCTCGACGGCTTCCATGCCTACGGCGATCGCATCCGCTTCGTCGTCAACCGCCAGGAGGGCGGGGCGGCCTTCATGGCCGAGGCGCACGGCAAGCTGAGCAACCGGCCCGGCGTCTGCTTCGTGACGCGCGGGCCCGGCGCCACCAATGCCTCGATCGGCGTCCACAACGCCTTCCAGGATTCCACCCCGATGGTGCTCTTCGTCGGCGACGTCGGCAGCGACTTCCGTGATCGCGAGGCCTTCCAGGAGGTCGACTACGCGAGCTTCTTCGGCCCGAGCACCAAGGGCTTCGCCAAGCGCGTGGAGCGCATCGACGACGCCGACCGGATCCCCGAATACGTGGCGCGCGCCTTTGCCACCGCGATGAACGGGCGCCCGGGCCCGGTGGTGCTGGTGCTGCCCGAGGACATGCTGCGCAGCATGACCGCTGCCCGGCCGCTCCAGCGCGTCGAGGCGGTGGCGGCCTGGAGCGACCCGGGTGCGCTGCGCACCCTGCGCGAGCTGCTGCTGAAGTCGGAGCGTCCGCTGGTGATCGCCGGCGGCGGCGGCTGGACGCCGCAGTCGGCGCAGGCGCTGCAGCGCTTCGCCGAGAACTGGAAGCTGCCGGTGACCAACGCCTTTCGATTCCAGGACACCTTCGACAACCACCATCCGCTGTATGCCGGCGATGTCGGCATCGCGATCAATCCGAAGCTGRCCGAGCGCGTGCGGCAGAGCGACCTGATCCTCGCCATCGGCCCTCGCCTGGGTGAGATGACCACCGGTGGTTACACGTTGCTCGAAGCGCCGAAGGCGAAGCAGACGCTGGTCCACATCCATGCCAGCGCCGAGGAGCTCAACCGGGTCTACCAGGCCGACCTGGCGATCAATGCCGGCATGGCCTCGGCGGCGCGCAGCCTCGAGGTGCTCAGCGCGCCGCCGGAGCTGCCCTGGGAGGTCTGGACCGCGGCCGCCCATGCCGACTACCTTGCCAACCTGGAGCCGCAGCCGCTGGCCGGCCTGCCGGCCGAGGCGCCGCGTGGCGCGGTCGACATGGTGGCGGTGGTGCAGCTGCTGCAGAAGCACCTGCCGGCGGATGCCGCGATCACCAACGGGGCGGGCAATTTCGCCAGCTGGGTGCACCGCTATTTCCGCTACCACGGCCTCGCCAAGGGTCACAAGACGCAACTCGCGCCGACCAGTGGTGCGATGGGCTACGGCGTGCCGGCCGGCATCGMGGCCAGCATCGCGACCGGGCGCGTCGCCTTCACGATCGCCGGTGACGGCGACTTCCTGATGAACGGCCAGGAACTCGCCACAGCGTCGCAGCATGGCGGCAAGAGCATCATCGTGCTGCTCAACAACGGCATGTTCGGCACCATCCGCATGCACCAGGAGCGCGAGTACCCGAACAAGGTGAGCGGCACCGCGCTGCAGAACCCGGACTTCTGCGCGCTGGCCCGGGCCTACGGCTACGCGGCCGAGCAGGTGACCGAGACCGCGCAGTTCGAGGCGGCGCTGCTGCGCGCGCTGGCGGCGGACACCGGCACGCTGATCGAGATCCCGCTCGACCCCGAAGTGATCACCACCCGCGGCACCCTGAGCGCGATTACCCGATCGGCCGAGGCGTCCGGGCGCTGAAGCCAAAAAAAAGCCGGCTGCTGCCGGCTTTTTCATGCAAGCGCACGAGGCGCTCGCGGGCTCACTTGACGTGCTTGCCGATCAGCGAAGCCAGTTCGAACATCGACACTTGCGGCTTGCCGAAGATTTCCTTCAGCTTGGCGTCGGCGTTGATGTTGCGCTTGTTGGCCTTGTCCTGAAGGTTGTTCTTCTTGATGTAGTCCCACAGCTTGCTCACTACGGCGGTGCGCGGCAGAGGCGTCGAGCCGACCACGGCGGCGAGCGCCGGGCTGGGGGTCAATGCCTTCATGAACGCAGCGTTGGGTGTGCGCTTCTTGGCGGGAGCAGCCTTCTTCGCGGGAGCAGCCTTCTTTGCAGGAGCAGCCTTCTTGGCGGGTGCTGCCTTCTTTGCAGG
>NZ_JBFUIU010000522.1:0-6400 GCF_056401695.1 Variovorax sp. P4_D9 | reverse complement strand
GACATGCGTCGTTCCGACGCGCAGCGTGCCTTGGCTTTCGGCCGGCATATCCTGCTTCAGACGCTTCAGGGCCTGGGCGTCCTGCAGCACCCGTGCGCACAGCGAGAGCGCTTCCTTGCCGGCTTCGGTCAATGCCGTCAGCCGGTTGCCTGAGCGCACGAAGATCTCGATGCCGATCTCCTTCTCCAGCGCGCGAATCATCTTGCTCACGCCGGGCTGCGTGGTATGCAGCGATTCAGCCGCGCGCGACACGCTGAAGCCGCTCTCCACGACCTGGCGCACGCACTGGAGTTGCTGGAAGGTGATCGGCACGGCTATTTTTCGAGTATTCCTTCCTGGCAATGATAGCGGCCTAAATATTCATTTCACACAWTGATCAGAAAGACCAAGAATCGCGGTCATATCAAGCGATCCCGATATGAAAAATGCACCAGACACAGCCGAGCCCCATGACGTGAATGCGAGCTTCAGGGGCGGCGGACGTTCCGTCGAGTATCTCGACCAGATCAACAAGGCTTCCATCGTCGCGTTGGCCGATGCAGGAATCGTCTCTGAGGACGTGGCCAGGCGGATTGCGTCCGGCATCCTGGCACTGCTGCGGGACGAACGTACCCGGCCTCGGCAGTGGTCCGCGGACTACCTCGACTACGAACCCAAGCTGCTCGCCGCCATCGGCGCCGACGCTTCCCGCCTGCATTGCGGACGCAGCCGGCAGGACATCTCGGCGACCATCGCACGCATGAATCTTCGTGCGGGACTGTTGGACGAATGCGATGCATTGATCCGGGCCCGGCAAGCCCTGGTCTCCCTGGCGGAGAAGCACAGGCACACCATCGTGCCGGCCTACACGCATGGCGTGCAGGCGCAGCCGACCACCTTGGCCCACTACATGCTCGGCATGGTGGACTCCCTGGCTCGCAGCACGTCCCGGCTGCGGTCCGCGTACGGGCGTGTCAATCAGGGCCCGCTGGGCTCGGCGGCCCTGACGACATCGAGTTTCGCGCTCGACCGCAATCGGTTGGCATCGCTCCTGGGGTTCGACGGCCTGGTGGAGAACGCCTACGACGCCAATCACCTGGCGCCCGTCGACACCAGCATGGAGGTGGCGGCGGCGCTCGGCATCGCGGCCGTTCAGATCGGGCAGTTCGCCCAGGATCTTCATTCGCAATACGCGGCGCCGGCGCCCTGGATGACCTTGCAGCGAGGAGAACTGGTGGGGGTCAGCAGCATCATGCCGCAGAAGCGCAACCCTGCCGCGCTGGAGCAACTGCGCGTGCAGAGCAGCATGCTGCTTGGCGAGATGCAGGCCGTGGCGTTGATGGCGCACAACGTTCGCACCGGGATGTTCGACTACCGGTCTTACGACCCGGTCCCGAGTGCCCGCGCCCTGGCGGTTCTTGAATTGCTGGGCAAGGTCCTCGGAGGACTGGTCGTCGACAAGGAGTGTGCACTCGCCGAGGTCGATGGCGACTATTCGACGGCGACCGAGATCGCGGACGCCTTGCTGCAGCGCGCGGACGTCCCATTCCGGCTTGGTCACCGCTTCGCGTCGGCRCTGACGGACTTCGGCCGTTCGCAGAAGCTCCGCATGCGCGAGCTTCCCTACCGCGAGGCGGCACGCATCTACGAGTCCATGGCGTCACATGCGTTTCCGCTCGACGAGAAGGAGTTCTCCGAAGTGTCGAGCCCCGAATACATGGTCTTCGGGCGCAAGGGGAAGGGGGGTCCGCAGCTCGCCGAGGTGAACCGGATGCTCGCCCGGCAGGGCGAGGATCTCGCTGCCGATCTCGCGTGGGCGCATGGGTGCCGGGCCCGCCTGTCGCTTGCCGATGCGCAGCTGGATGCCGCCGTCGCGGTGATCGCGGGCTGCGACATGGCCTCATCAATCACCATTCCCTCGAACTCTGAGACAACATCATGAAGAAACTTCTCTCTCTGCTAGCGCTCCTGATCCTCTCCGTATCGGCCATGGCCGCGCCATACCCCGACAAGCCGGTGCGCATCGTAGTCCCCTATTCGCCGGGCGGCGGCGGCGACGTGGTGGGGCGCCCGCTCTCGCAGGAGTTGGGGAAACACCTGGGGGGCTCGTTCTTCATCGACAACCGCGGCGGCGCGGGCGGCAACATCGGCATGGAGTATGTGGCTCAATCGCCGGCCGACGGGTATTCGGTGGTGCTCGCCCTGACCTCGCAACTCGCCATCAACCAGGCTCTCTATCCGAAGCTTCGCTACGACGCGCTCAATGATTTCGTGCCGATCACGTTGCTGGGTTCGGCGCCGTATTTCCTGGCGGTCAACGCGTCGCTGCCCGTTTAGAACCTGGCCGAGTTCATCAAGCTCGCGAAGGCGAAGCCCGGAACCCTGTCTTATGCATCGACCGGCAACGGCAGCGGCCTGCACCTGTCGATGGAGTTGCTCAAGTCGATGGCGGGCATCGATCTCGTTCACGTGCCCTACAAGGGCGGCGGCGCGGCACTGACCGATCTTCTCTCGGGCAACGTGCAGGCCATGTTCGTGAGCTACGGGACCGGTAGCGCGCAGATCAAGGCGGGCAAGATCCGGGTTCTCGCCGTGTCGTCGAGCCAGCGCTCGCCGGCGCTGCCGGACGTTCCGACGATCGCGGAAGCAGGCGTGCCGGGCTATGAGTCCGGGGTATGGTATGCCTTGCTCGCCCCTCACGGCACGCCACCTGAAATCGTCAAGCGGCTTCAACAGGGCTCCGTGGCCGCGCTTCAATCGAAGGAACTGCGCGAGCGCTTCGCGGGGGACGGGATCAAGCCCATCGGGTCGACGCCCGAGGAATTGACGAAGTACATCCAGTCCGAACGTGTCAAATGGGCCGAGGTCGTGAAGCGGTCGGGCGCCACGGTCGAATGAGACCACAGCGCATGCGACCGGACGCGTATGGTAGCGCCCTTGAGCTGGTGGCGATCAATTTGCCACCGCCGCCGCCATTACCGCTAACGCTGACGCCACTGCTTCAGCTCGACCCACTCGATTACATGCCTGCTCAGCTCGTTTGGATCTTCAAACTGCTGTTGGTGTACTGCGAGGGCAAGACGCTGTTGACGTAAGCCTTGCGGTCGATGTTCTGATTGGGGGCGTGGCGGTTGCATCGGCTTCGTCGTTAACCACCGAGCGGTCCTTCGAGGCGACCAAGGCTGGGGCAACGCCCGCCGAAGCGGCTTCGCCGTATGCGTTGCCTCCAGAGGCGGTCCGGTTCGCCTCCGAGGCGACATCGGCACTCGCACGGCCGTTGGTCAGTGGGTGAACGCCATCATAGGTTTCGGCCTGGGCTCCGACAGCGGCAAGAACGGTAATCACAGTAGTGGCGATAAGTAGTGAAGCGACGGCGGTGCAGATGCTGGTGGGCAGCAAGGGGTCTCGATCGGTCCTCAATCCCGCGTAGCGACCGCCCGAGCGTATCTTTGTTTCGAACGCACAAACGTGGTGGTTCTATCTTGCGCGCGTTTTTACGTAATTGCTGATTCAGAATTAATGCCACGGGCATGCACTCCAGCATGCCCGAGTGAACAAGGCCCCGGGCAAGTAGCGCACTGGCGCGACGCCATCTCGCAGGGCCGGTTCGATTCAACTGGTCTTCTGTCCAAAGGGATTTATTGTGAAGACGATGCCGGTGTTCTGGAAGCCGGTGGAGGGTGTCGTGAGCTGCTGAAGAACTGCGTGGCGCCCATGCGAATAACTAAATCTGGCCGAGCAATTTGCCGTTGAGAATGATCTGTATGGTTCGAAAGAACAAGACCGCGATCAAGATGCTCAGGAACACCAGCAGACCAACTGCCAGGGCCGTCAGCGCGGGAAAGTGGGCGTGTTCCGCATACCGGAGAGCGGCATTGCTGAGGGCGGCAAGCGGGAAGCTCAAGGCCCACCATCCGACTGCGAAGGGAATGCTTCGCCTGAACACCTTGAAGACCAGCGAAAAGAAGATGAACAGTCCGAAATAGAAGAGCATGGCGGCGAAGGTGTCCACCCGTTGGAAGAAGCTCGTGTAGGCAAGGAAGCCAACTTCAAAGGGCGCAATCAGAATCATCAGGGACGGCACCATCTCATTCGCAAGCTTCTCATGGTGGTGGATGAGTCTGGACATGATCATCRTGAAGAAGACCAGCGCGACCATCGTGCCCACCGCCATTGCGAACAGGTTGACTTCCTTCGCCCAGGCCATCGGCATGGTGCCGCCGGCGACCGCGATGTCCAGTGTCGCCACGCCTGGAATCAGCCAGGCAGGCAGGGCATGGCCCGCATCGACTTTCCCTCGCAGCAGCCGACTCACGATCGTGAAGGCCAGCGCGATCGTCATCACCGCTCCGAGGCTCCAGACAAGCTCCGATGCCCGAGCGCTCACAGGCGCCACAACCGACGAGATGAGCAGAGTGGCGATGGCCACCGTACCGAAGAAGTTGCCGGCGATCGGGTGTCGGAACTCGTTGCATACGGCTTGTGGATAGGCGAAGGCTTTGACAGCGTAGGCAGTGCACAGCAGCAGAAAGATCGCTACGGCAATGCATCCGATCGCACCATCAATGAGAGGACTAGTACCGAATTGATGGCTGGCTTGGCGCCAGGCGGTGGTCAATCCGGATATGCCCATCACAGAGGCGAAGAGATTGACGGGAAGATGCTGGATGGATGCTTGCTGCGGACTCCCCGCTGGGCTCAGCGTTTGCGTTGTATTGATACTTGCTCCGTAGATGGACGCGCACGAGCCCCCGAAGGAAAGCCGGCTTGGGGCTTGCCCATCGATGCGCGACCGATGCAACAAGCACTCCCGCCCGCGAACCAGGATGATGGCCAGATGCGCTATTGGAAGAACGCCGTCACCACGACCCCCGAAGTAGGTTCGCGGAAACGACAGTCAAAGTCTACGTGCACCATCTCCGAAGCGGCCTTCGGGCGCGGTTGGATTCGAGCCATTGAGGTACTCTTTCTGGCCACGTCTCCGAGGACGCGACCGTACCTGAACGATGCCGCTCGGCGCGGCGGATCCGCGGCGCTAGTATCCCGAGTTAGAAATTCGTTGAACTAATTTGGTCTGCCTGTGTCCGTCGTGTAGTGTGTCGACACGACGAGGTGGCAATGAGAGGCAGACCCAAGAGCGAACTGGTGCTCAGCGATGCAGAGCGCGAACAACTCACGGCATTGACGCTGCGGCGCAAGACCGCGCAGGCCATGGCATTGCGAGCGCGCATCGTGTTGGGCTGTGCCGATGGCATGGAGAACAAGGCSGTTGCCGTTCGCCAGCGAGTGACGCCACAAACGGTTTCCAAGTGGCGCGCGCGCTTCGTCGAACACCGCATGGAGGGCTTGCTTGACGCGCCTCGCCCGGGYGCCCCGCGCAGCATCGACGATGCACGTGTCGATGCGGTGATCGCGCGCACGYTGGAGTCGATCCCGGAGGGCGCGACGCACTGGAGCACGCGCACGATGGCGCGCGAGATGGACCTGTCGCAAACGGCCGTCTCRCGCATCTGGCGTGCCTTCGGCTTGCAGCCGCACCGCCAGGAGACGTTCAAACTGTCCAGCGATCCGCTGTTCGTGGAGAAGGTGCGTGACATCGTGGGCTTGTACCTGGATCCGCCGCTCAAGGCCATGGTGCTGTGCGTSGACGAGAAGASCCAGATTCAGGCGCTGGACCGCACGCAGCCCATCCTGCCACTGGCCCCCGGCATTCCCGAGCGTCRCACCCACGACTACATGCGCCATGGCACGACGACCTTGTTCGCGGCACTGGACATCGCCACCGGCGAGGTGATCGGCGAMCTCCACCGACGCCACCGCAGCAGCGAGTTCTTGCAGTTCCTGCGTACCGTAGAGGCCAACGTGCCGGGCGAMATGGACATCCATCTCGTGATGGACAACTACGGCACGCACAAGACGGCGACGATCCGCAATTGGTTTACCCGCCATCCGAGGTTCCACGTGCACTTCACGCCCACTTCGGCTTCTTGGCTCAATCAGGTCGAGCGCTGGTTCGCCACCCTCACCGAGAAGTACATCCGCCGCGGAACCCATCGTTCCACRCGCCAGCTTGAGCAGGCARTCAAGCAGTATCTCGACATCAACAACGCCAAGCCCAAGCCCTTCCAATGGGTCAAGACCGCCGATGACATCCTTGCAGGTGTCGAGCGGTTTTGTCTGCGAACTTCTAACTCAGSACACTAGACTAGTCTAGAAGTTTGTCGGGCTTTCCCGCCTACCCGAGTGGGCGGCGGCTTGGACAATGGCGCCAGTTTAAAAAGACCTCCCCTGCATGAGCCGCTTCATTGCCGTAGATCGAGAGACCGCCTACTTGCTGCCGCCGTCGGTTGATGAATGGCTACCGCGGGATCACCTGGCCCGCTTTGTCGTGGAGGTGATCGACCAGTTGGACCTGAGTGAG
>NZ_JBFUIU010000521.1:0-6420 GCF_056401695.1 Variovorax sp. P4_D9 | reverse complement strand
GCCATGCGCTTGGCGCTGGTCACGGCCAGCAGCTTGAGCTTGCCGCCCTGCACCAGCGGCAGCGCCGCGGTGATCTGGTCGAACATGAAAGTGACCTGGCCCGACGAGACGTCGAGCATCGCGGGCGGCGTGCCCTTGTACGGGATGTGCGTGAGCTTCACGCCGATCATGTCGCCCAGCATCTCGCCTGCCAGGTGGGTCGAAGTGCCGGCGCCGGACGACGCGAAGGTGCGTTTCGACGGGTCTTTCTTGAGCAGCGCCACCAGCTCGGCCACCGAGTTGACGCCGAGCGCGGGGTCGACGATCAGCACGTTCGGCAGGAAGGCCACCAGCGCGATCGGGTCGAAGTCCTTCACCGGGTCGTAGGGCAGGTTCTTGTAGAGGCTGGCGTTGATGGCGTGCGTGCTGATGGTGCCGCCGAACAGCGTGTAGCCGTCGGGCTTGGCCTTGGCGACGTAGCCGGCGCCGACCGCGCCCGCGGCGCCCGGCTTGTTGTCGACCACCACCGCCTGGCCGAGCACCTCGCCGAGCTTCTGCGCGATCACGCGGCCGATGACATCGGTCGAGCCGCCGGGCGTGAAGGGCACGACGTAGGTGATCGGCCGGCTGGGCCATGCATCGCCCTGCGCCATGGCGAGCAGCGGTGTGGCGAGCAGCATCGAGGCCGCGCCGGCGCGCAGCAAGGCACAGCGGGCGAGCAGGGAGCGTGGGTGTTGTTGCTTCGTGTTCATTCGACCTTGACTCCGCGGCTCTTGATGACCTGGCCATAGCGCTGCTTGTCGGCGTCGATGGTCTTCTGCAGCTCGGCCGGCGTGCTGCCGCGCGGCGTGGCGCCCTGGGCGATCAGGGCCTTGCGCATGTCCTCGGTGGCCACGGCTTCCTTCACGTCGGCCGAGATCCGGTCGACCAGGGCCTGCGGCGTGCCGGCCGGCGCCAGCAGCGCGACCCACGAGCCCGACTCGGCATTGGGCACGCCCAGCTCGGCCAGCGTGGGCACTTCGGGCATCGCGGGCGAGCGCTGGGCGCTGGTCACGGCCAAGGCGCGCAGCTTGCCGGTCTTCACGTAGCCGGAGGTTTCGAGGATCGATGCGAACAGCATGTCGACATGGCCCGCCATCAGGTCGGACATGGCCGGGCCGCCGCCCTTGTAGGGCACGTGGACGAAGCTCACGCCCGCGGCCTGCTGGAAGATCTCGGCCGTGAGATGCGGCGAGCCGCCGCTGCCCGAGCTGGCGTAGGTGTACTTGCCCGGCGCGGCCTGGGCCAGCGCGATCAGCTCCTTCGGCGTCTTGGCCGGCACGCCCGGGTTGACGACGAAGGCGAAGGGCAGCTCGGCGAACAGCGACACCGGCGTGAAGGCCTTGTCGGCGTCGTAGGGCATCTTGTAGAGCGAGGGGTTGATCGACTGCGTGCCCACGTTGCCGATCAGCAGCGTGTAGCCGTCGGGCTTGGCCTTGGCCACGAGCTCGGCGCCGACCAGGCCGCCGGCGCCGGTGCGGTTGTCCACCAGCACCGATTGGCCCCACTTCTGGCCCAGCCGCACGGCCAGCAGGCGCGCCGCAATGTCGGTGCCGCCGCCGGGCGCGAAGGGCACGACGAAGGTGATCGGGCGGGTCGGCCAGGCCGCCGGTGCCTGGGCGCTGGCGRCAGTCGGCAGCAGCGGCGCGGCGGCCAGCGCAATGCCGGCCGCAATGCCGCCGAGGGACCGGCGCGGGGACCGGCACGTGTGGGGGATTGTCTCCATGGGCTTCATTCCTTGGTCTCTGGATGTCTTCAATGAATCTCGGGCTCGCCCTTGCCGCTGCCGGCTTCGTCGCCTGCGTAGTCGGGGGCGAGGAAGTCGAAGTCGCAGCCGGTGTCGGCCTGCTGCACGTGCTTCAGGAACATCACGCCGTAGCCGCGGCTGAACTTCGGAATCGGCTTCTGCCAATCGGCGCGGCGGCGGGCGAGCTCCTCGTCGCTCACGGCCATGTCGATGCGGCGCGCCTCGACATCGAGCGTGACGAGGTCGCCGTCGCGCACCAGCGCCAGCGGTCCGCCCACGTGCGACTCGGGCGTGACGTGCAGCACGCAGGCGCCGTAGCTGGTGCCGCTCATGCGGGCATCGCTGATGCGCACCATGTCGCGCACGCCTTCCTTCAGCAGCTTCTGCGGGATCGGCAGCTGGCCCCACTCGGGCATGCCGGGCGCGCCCTGCGGGCCGGCGCTCTGCAGCACGATCACGCTGTCCTTGGTGACCGGCAGGTCGGGCGCATCGATGCGCGCGGCCAGGTCGTCGTAGTTGCTGAAGACCAGGGCCGGGCCGGTGTGCTTGCGCAGCTGCGGCTCCATGGCGGCGGGCTTGATGACCGCGCCGGCTGGCGCCAGATTGCCGTACAACACCGCGAGGCCGCCGCCCTCGAGCAGCGCTTCGCTGCGCGGCCGAATCACGTCGGCGTTGAAGGTCTGGGCGCCCTCGATGTTCTGGCCCAGCGTGCGGCCGTTGCAGGTGCGCTGGCTGCCATCGATCAGCGGGCCCATCTCCTTCAGGAAGGCGCGCAGGCCGCCGGCGTAATAGAAGTCCTCCATCAGGTACTTGCCGCCGGGCCGCAGGTTGGCGATGACCGGCGTCTCGCGCGCCAGTTCGTCGAAGCGCGCCAGGTCGAGTTGCACGCCGGCGCGGCGTGCCATTGCGATCAGGTGGACGATGGCGTTGGTCGAGCCGCCCAGGCCCAGGACGGCGGTGACTGCGTTGTCGAAGGAGCCCGCCGTGAGGAAGTCCAGCGGCTTCAGGTCTTCCCACACCATGTCGACGATGCGCTTGCCAGTGTGCGTGGCCATCATGGCGTGGCGCGAGTCGACCGCGGGGATCGACGAGGCGCCCGGCAGCGTGAGGCCCAGCACCTCGGCGGCGCTGGTCATGGTGCTGGCGGTGCCCATCGTCATGCAGGTGCCGGCGGAGCGGGCGATGCCGTCCTCCACCTCCTGCCAGTCGTTCTCGGTGATGTTGCCGGCGCGCAGCTCGGCCCAATATTTCCAGCTGTCAGAGCCCGAGCCCAGCACCTGGCCCCGGTAGTCGCCGCGCAGCATCGGGCCGGCTGGCACGAAGATTGTCGGCAGGTTCATCGCCAGCGCGCCCATGACCAGACCGGGCGTCGTCTTGTCGCAGCCGCCCATCAGCACCACGCCGTCGGCGGGGTAAGAGCGGATCAGCTCCTCGGCCTCCATCGCGAGCAGGTTGCGGTACAGCATGGTGGTCGGCTTCTGGAAGGCCTCGCCCAGGCTCATCGCCGGGATCTCGACCGGGAAGCCGCCGGCCTGCCAGACGCCGCGCTTGACCTCCTCCACGCGCTCCTTGAAATGCGTGTGGCAGGAGTTCATGTCGCTCCAGGTGTTGAGGATCGCGATCACTGGCTTGCCGAGGTAGTCGGCGCGGCTGAAGCCCATCTGCGCGGTGCGCGAGCGGTGGCCGAAGCTGCGCAGGTCCTTGACGCCGTACCAGCGGTGGGAGCGGAGGTCTTCGGGCTGCTTGCGGCGGGGCGCGGAGGGGGACGGGGCGGGCGCGGGGGTGTCAGTCATGGGGCGCGTTGGCTGTCGGCATCGTGAGCTACGAATGTTAGCGCTGTCATTCTGAATTTAACCAAGGGTTTACCTTGGGGTTTCTCCCGAAAATCGAGTCTGAATGTTTCCGCTGTCAGAGACGGCGAAAGGCCGTCAAATGCCCTGTGGCCGTGCGGCGCGCAGGCGTGCCGAGCCTCAGACGCTGTCGCGTTCGATCAGCGAGAAGCCGATGTCGATGACCTTCTGCGGGACCTCGATGCCCTTGGCCCGGTCGACGATGAAGCGAGCGGCCTGGCGGCCGATCGCGGTGCCGTCGATGCGCACGGTCGAGATCGCGGGGTGCGCATGCTGCGCGAATGCCAGGTCGCCGAAGCCCATCACGCCGATGTCGGCCGGTACGCGCATGCCGCGCGCATGGGCCTCGGTGATCACGCCGTGGGCCAGGGCGTCGGAGCTGCAGACCACCACGTCGGTCTGCGGGGCGGCCGTCAACAGTTCGGCCAGCGCGGCCCGGCCGCTGCCGAGGGTGGTGGGCGCCGGGACGGTGTGCACCGGCACCTGCGCCACGCCCAGGGCGGCCATCGCCGCGGTGAAGCCCGCGCGCCGCAGGTCGGCGCGCTGGTCGTCGCCGGTCACGACGGCCGGGTAGCGGTAGCCCTTGGCATGGAGGAAGTCGGCGATGGCCGCGCCGGCCTTCTCATGGGAGAAGCCGACCAGCATGTCGACCGGTGTCGGCGTCAGGTCCCAGGTTTCGACCACCGGGATTCCCGAGGCGAGCAGCCGCCGGCGGCCGTCGGCCGAACGCATGATGCCGGTCAGCACGATGCCGTCGGGGCGGCGGCCGATGATGGCGTCGATCAACGCGTCCTCGCGCGAGTGGTAGTAGCCGCTCTGTCCGAGCATGAGCTGGTAGCCGTTCTCGTCGAGTGCTTCGGTGAGCGCCTGGATGGTTTCGAGGAAGACCGGGCCGGCGATGGTCGGCACCAGCGCCGCGACCAGCCGGCTGCGGTTGGACGCCAGGCTGCCGGCCAGCCGGTTGGGCACGTAGCCGGTGCGCTCGACTGCCGCGCGGACCTTCTCGCGCGTCTCCGGCGACACCAGCTCGGGCGTGTTCAGCGCCCGCGAAACGGTGATGGTCGACACGCCCGCGACCTTGGATACGTCGCTGAGGGTTATGCCGCCGCTGCCGCGACGCGCCGAACGGCCGGAAGGATGTTGCTGGGTCACGAATCAGAGGCTCGGTTGGGAAGGAGGGCGCGGGCGACGCTGCGCGGCTGCGTCAAATTATCGACCGCCGCCGCCGCAGCCCGCCGGCCTGCCTCCCCCTTCGAGCCACTGCGCGTCAGCGCCTCGAAGCCCTCGCTTGCCACTGGGGCTGCAGCCGCGCGCGTTCGTCGTCGAAGCGATGGATAAGGCGCTGCCTTTCCTCTTCGCTCGACTGGATGAACTGCGTCTGTGCCCGGATGCCGCTGTCGTTCTCCTCGAACTTCTGATCCAGGACCGCAGGGGCCTTGGTGCGATCGCCGCGATAGAACTCCAGCTCCTCGTCGAGCTTGTGGCGCTCCATCTTCAGCGCGGCCAGGTAGCTTCTGGCCAGTTGCATGGCCTGGTCGATCTGCGCCAGCGCATCGGCGCGCGTCTGCTCGTGGATGCGGGCATCGGGATAGCGCACCAGCAGCGCCCGCTCGCGCCGGCGCTGGCCCGCTCGTTCCAGGACCTGCTGCTCCGCCTCGCGGTCCTGCCGGTCGCGCGTCGCAAGGTCAAGCTCCGAATAGGTCGGCGCCACCTTGCGCAGGACGCCTCCGGTCTTGCGCAGCTCTTCCTGCTCCCTGCCGGCGCAATCCGCGATCGGGCGGTCCGCGCTGAGGACGCGACCGTGCGCATCCTTGCAGCTGTAAACCCGGGGTGCCGGCTGGGCCTGCGCCCAGGGCGCTCCGAGCGACATGCAGCAGGCGAGCGTCGCGATTCCTCTGCGGATCGCATTCACAGCGTGGCCGCCACCACGAGCGTGCAGACGAGGGCCGTCGCCAGGCCAACGACCCACACGCAGTTGCGCCAGAACCGGGGCCGGGTTGAGACACGCTGCCACGTGGGGTGCCGGGGTTCCTGATCAGGCTTTTCAGTCCACCAGCCCAGATTTGTGTCGTACTGCGTCTCATCCATGTAACCGATTGTAGTTACATGTAATACTTTCACCTCAAGTCTTTTTGCATTGCGGTTCTGCGGCCGCCAGCGTAGAAGGCCGGGTCAACCCCGCGCGGTCCGCGCAATGCACGCGGGTCTCCGTGGTCAGCCGGGTGCGCCCGTCCGGCAGCAGCACGGTGCTGAAGTTCAACACCAGCTTGGCCAGGCCCGCCTCGGTGTACCAGGCGAGCTGCAGTGCGGGATCATCCAGGCCACCAGGTCATAGTCGCGTTGCCAGAAGCGGCCGACCAGTCCGAACGCCATCTCGCGATCGCCTTCCGCCCCAGCGGCATGAAGTCGTCGAGGCCGAATGCGGCGCGATGCCGGAGCCCGCTGCGGGCGCCGAAGCGGCCCAGCCAGCGATCGGGCAACTCGCGCAACCGGATGAACTGTCGGGCCCAGGGGTCGTCGGGTCGCACCAGGCAGGAGCACCGCATCGAGCAGGGCAGCGGGCGGCGCGTCCACCACCAGCGCGTGGCGCTCTCTAGAGTGGAACGTGGGCAGGAAGGTATCGATCAACGATATGGCGGGGGTTCGGCGCCATCGCCAGCATGTCGATCATCGGTCGGCGCAAGCGCCGGGGCTCACGCTGCCGAACCCGGAGCGCCGCGCGCCAGCCTCACTGCCCGAGCAAGCGCAGCCCCAGCAGAACCACCACGGCCACGCCCAGCAGCACCGTAGTGCACTGCCAGAAGC
>NZ_JBFUIU010000520.1:0-6482 GCF_056401695.1 Variovorax sp. P4_D9 | reverse complement strand
CTCGAGGAGAAGGGCGGCAGCGCGGGCGCCAAGGACGCCGACGCCCAGCGCGAGCAGTCGCTGAAGTCGCAGCAGGAGCGGGAACAGCGCGCCGCCGAGCATGCGGCCGGGCGCGCCCAGGCCGCCTCCGAGGCGGCCGACAAGCAGCGCCAGTTCGACGACAAGCAGCGCGCCCATGCCGAGGATCAGGCGAAGGCGGAGCGTCGGCGCGCCGAGGCCCCGGCGGCACGCCAGGCCTACGAGGAAAAGCTGCAGAGGGCCGAGCAGCAGCGCGCCGACAGCGAACGGCGCAATGCCAACAACACCAAGCCGCGGTCGGCGCCGCTGCCCAACCCCGTGCGCCCCGCCTCACCCTGAGCACGGCACGGTGCGAGGCGCGATTCACTCCTCGTCGGCAGGGAGGGTGTCGAGCTTCACGACGGCGATCGAGATGTTGTCGCCGCCGCCGCGGGCCCGCCGCCGGGCCTCGGCGACCAGCAGTTCGACGGCTTCGCGCGGTGGTTTCTCGGCCAGCAGCTCACCCATCTCGATCGGGCTGAAGTAGTGCCACAGCCCGTCGCTGCAGGCCATCATCACGTCGCCGGCCTTCAGCCGGGGGATCAGGTGGACCTCGACCGGCGGCGGCGTCGATTTCATGCCGAGGCAGCCGAGCAGGATGTTGCTTTGGGGATGGACGCTGGCCTCGTCCTCGTCGATCTCGCCGCGATCGACCAGCACCTGGACGTAGGAATGGTCTTTGGTGCGCTTGACCAGCCGGCCTTCGTGGAAGTGATAGATGCGCGAGTCGCCGGCGTGGATCCAGGCGCAGTCGCCCTCCGGGTTCATCAGGAAGGCGGCCAAGGTGCTGTGCGGCTCCTGCTCGCTGGACACCGCCGTGAGCTTGATCACCGTGTGCGCGTCGTCCAGCAGCTGGCGCAGCATGCCGACCGGTTCGTCGCGCCCGGGCTTGTAGCGCGTGAACAACTGCTGGGCGGTCAGCAAGACCTGGTCGGAGGCCTTGCGTCCGCCGCTGCGCCCGCCCATGCCATCGGCGACGACCGCCAGCACGCAGCCGGGCGCCCGCGGATGGGTGATGACCAAGACCTGGTCCTGCTGGTAGGGGCGGTCTCCCTTGTGGAGGCCGGTGGCGGCGGCGAGTCGAAAGCCTCGGGTCATGTGGCGCGGTTGCGCCGATGGCGCGGTCTTTGATGTGAAGATGCAAACGGGACGAAGACGTATTATCGAGCGAACACAAGCCGCGACCGGACGGTCGCGGCATCGCTTTTCGTACTGCGCCCCCTTGGACTCCAATCTTCACTCATATTCCCGCCAGTTGATCGAATTGCGGATCGAGCACGCCGACCTCGATGCGACGATCGACCGGCTCGGCGATGTCGTGCCGCAAGACGAACTGCTGCTGCGGCGCCTGAAAAAGAGGCGGCTGGCGCTGCGCGACCAGATTGCGCGGCTGGTCGACCTGCTCGACCCGCAAGAGCCTGCCTGATGGCGCTCGAACAAGAGGTGCGCGAGGTCTTCGCGCAGGGAGGGGTGCTCTCGCATGCCGCCGACCAGTTCCGGGAGCGCGCCGGCCAGACCGAGATGGCGCTCGCGGTGGCGCGCACCATCGAGCAGGGCGGGCAGTTGGTGGTCGAGGCCGGCACCGGCGTCGGCAAGACCTTCTCCTACCTGGTGCCGGCGCTGCTGAGCGGCGAGCGCGTGCTGCTGTCGACCGCCACCAAGACGCTCCAGGACCAGCTGTTCGGCCGCGACCTGCCGCGGCTGGTCACGGCGCTGGGCTTGCCGGTGCGCACCGCGCTGCTCAAGGGCCGTGCCAGCTATCTGTGCCTGCATCGGCTCGACCTGGCCCGTCACGACGCCTCGCTGCCCGAGCGCGGCTCGTTGCGCACGCTGGCCAAGATCGAGCAATGGTCCAAGGCCACGCGCACCGGTGACCTGGCCGAACTGCCGGGGCTGGACGAGCGCTCGCCGCTGATCCCGCTGGTCACCTCGACGCGCGAGAACTGCCTCGGGGCCCAATGCCCGCAGTTCAAGCCCTGCCACGTCAACCTGGCGCGGCGCGAGGCCATGGCGGCCGACGTGGTGGTGATCAACCACCATCTTTTCTTTGCCGATCTCGCGGTGCGCGAGTCGGGCATGGCCGAATTGCTGCCGAGCGTGCGCGTGGTGGTGTTCGACGAGGCGCATCAACTCAACGAGACCGGCGTGCAGTTCCTCGGGGTGCAACTCGGCACCGGGCAGGCGCTGGATTTCGCTCGCGACCTGCTGGCGGCAGGTTTGCAGCAGGCGCGCGGCCTGGTCGACTGGCAGCAACTGGTGGCGGCGGTCGAGCGCGGCGCACGCGAGCTGCGCCTGGTGGTCGGCAAGCAGTGGCCGGGTGCCAAGCTGCGCTGGGTGGGCGAGGAGCCTGAGGGCCTGCCCGGCGCGGCCTGGCAGCAAGCGCTCGACGCCTTGCAGGCGGCCTTCGCCGACGCTGCGCGCGGGCTCGACACGGTCAGCGAGCTGTCGCCCGATTTTGTCCGCCTTCACGACCGTGCACAGCAACTGGCGCAGCGTGCCGAGCGCTTCGCCGAGCCCTGCGCGCCCGGCTCGGTGCGCTGGGTCGACGTCGGCACGCAGCTGCGGCTGGTCGAGTCGCCGCTCGACATCGCCGAGGCGGTGCGCAGCCGGGTGCTCAAGTCGGGTGCCGCGGAGCCCGGGGAAGAGGGCCGCGCCTGGGTGTTCACCTCGGCGACGCTGGGCGATGACCCGAGGCTGCGCTGGTTCACGGAGCCCTGCGGCCTGGAAGACGCCGAGGTGCTGCGGGTGCAGAGTCCCTTCGACTATGCGCGCCAGGCCGCGCTCTACGTGCCGCGCGCCTTTCCGAAGCCCAACGACCCGGCGCACAGCCAGCAGGTCGCGTTGCTGGCCGCGCGCGGCGCCGCTGTGCTGGGCGGCCGAACGCTGGTCCTGACGACCACGCTGCGCGCGCTGCGCGCCATTGGCGACGCCATGAAGGCGAAGTTCGACCAGATGGAGGCCGGCATGCGTCCCGAGGTGCTGGTCCAGGGCGAATTGCCGAAGCGGGTACTGATGGACCGGTTTCGCGATGGCGCCGGCGAGGGACGTGCAGGCTGCGTGCTGGTGGCCTCGGCCTCATTCTGGGAGGGCTTCGATGCGCCGGGCGACGCGCTCCAACTGGTGGTGATCGACAAGCTGCCCTTCCCGCCGCCGAACGATCCGCTGGTCGAGGCGCGTTCGCAGCGGCTCGAATCCCAGGGCCGCAGCGCCTTTGGGGAGTATTCGCTGCCGGAGGCCGCGGTGTCGCTCAAGCAGGGTGCCGGCCGCCTGATCCGGCGCGAGTCCGATCGCGGCGTGCTTGTGATCTGCGACACGCGCCTGGTCGCGATGGGCTACGGGAAGCGCCTGCTGGCGGCGCTGCCGCCGATGCGCAGGATCGAGGGCGAGGCCG
This sequence comes from Variovorax sp. P4_D9, assembly GCF_056401695.1. Classification (NCBI taxonomy): domain Bacteria; kingdom Pseudomonadati; phylum Pseudomonadota; class Betaproteobacteria; order Burkholderiales; family Comamonadaceae; genus Variovorax; species Variovorax sp. P4_D9. Next base: position 3,034 of record NZ_JBFUIU010000520.1, on the reverse strand, counting down.
AGCTCGATGCCGAGATCGCCGCGCTCCTGCCGCTTACGCTCGACTGAGCGGGCAGGCCGTTTACCAGAGCTTCCACCACGGGTCGTCCTTGGCCCGGAAGCCGCGCGTGAGGTACTGGCTCTGCGGATAGTTCTTGGTCAGCACGCGCTGGGTGTCGTCGCGCAGGTCGTTCATGCCGAGCTTGTCGTAGGACAAGTAAATAATGTAGAGCGCCTCTTCGAGCGCCGGCACCTCGCGGTAGTCGGCCAGCGCCAGCTGGGCGCGGTTGATGGCCGCCAGGTAGGCGCCGCGGGTGTAGTAGTAGCGCGCCACGTGCACTTCATACTGCGCCAGCGAATTGACGATGTAGTTCATGCGCAGCCGGGCGTCGGGCGTGTAGCGCGACTCGGGGAAGCGGGTGATCAGTTCCTTGAACGACTCGAAGGACTCCTTGGCCGCCTTCTGATCGCGTTCGGACAGATCCTGGCGCGTCATCCAGGCGAACATGCCGAGGTCGTCGTTGAAGTTGATCACGCCCTTCAGGTAGAGCGCGTAGTCGATCGCCGGGCTGGCCGGGTGCAGCTTCATGAAGCGATCGAGCGTGGCGATGGCCGATACCTTGTCGCCCGCCTTCCATTGGGCGTAGGCCTTGTCGAGCTGGGCCTGCTGCGCCAGGGGCGTGCCGGCGGCACGGCCCTCGAGCTTCTCGAACAGCGGCACGGCCTTGTCGTAGGCCCCCGAGCTCGATTCGTCCTTGGCCTCCGAATAAATCCGGTTCGGGCTCCAGTTCGCAGTCTTGTCGGCGTCGGTCGTCGAGCAGCCGGCTACCAGCCAAGCTGCGGCGCACAGGGCCAGCCAGCCGGGGACGACCGATAATTTGGCGCGAAACATCAGATAAGGCTTTCGTGAAACAGTTGCCCTTGATTATATCGACCACCCCCCTGGCGGACACCCCGGAGGCTGCCGAGCACGACGAGGGTTCGGAGCTCTCTGCCGCCAGCGAAGTGCGCGCATTCCTGATCGGCCCTGCCGAGCACGGCCAGCGGCTCGACCGCGCCCTGGCGACGCTGGTGCCCGAGTTCTCGCGCAGCTACCTGCAGCAGCTCATCGACGCCGGGATGGTCGAGATCCAGGGGCGCGTGCTGACCAAGACCTCCGCCACCGTGCATGCCGGCGAGGCCGGGCGGATCGAGCTGCGGCCGACCCCGCAGAGCCAGGCCTTCAAGGCCGAGCCCATGGCACTCAGCGTGCTGTACGAGGACGATCACCTGCGCATCATCGACAAGCCGGTCGGCCTGGTGGTGCATCCGGCCCCGGGCCACTGGAGCGGCACGCTGCTCAACGGCCTGCTGGCGCTCGACCCCCGGGCGGCGCTGCTGCCGCGCGCCGGCATCGTGCATCGGCTCGACCGCGACACCAGCGGGCTGATGGTGGTGGCGCGCAGCCGCCAGACGATGGATGCCCTGGTGGCGATGATCGCCGCGCGAGAGGTCCGACGGCAGTACCTGGCGCTCGCCCATCGCGGCTGGCAGGGCGCCCGCGCGCGCCATGTCGATGCCCCGATCGGGCGCGACCCGCGCAATCGGCTGCGCATGGCGGTGGTCGACCTCGAGCGCCATGCGGGCAAGCCCGCGCGCACGCTGATCGAGGCGCTCGACAGCAACGAGCAGGGCTGCGCGGTGCGCTGCACGCTCGAAACCGGCCGCACCCATCAGATCCGGGTGCACATGGCATCGATAGGGCATCCGCTGGTCGGCGACACGCTCTACGGCGGGGCGGCGGCTGCAGGCCTGGCACGGCAGGCGCTCCATGCCTTCAGGCTGGGATTCGCGCATCCGGTGACGCATGAACCGCTGGAGTTCCTCTCGCCGCCGCCGCCGGACTTGCTTCAGGGTTTCTCCGAATGGGGGCTGGATTACAATTCCGCCTGACGGTCCCGAGGGCCGCGCCGGCCGCCTGATGCCGGCTTTGCGTTGCTTTTCGCCGCGTGCCGGCAGCGCCTTCATCCATCCTTCTGAACAAGCGTCCTCGAGGCGCCTTTTCCTGGATATCGCGAACCATGAATACGGCGGATGCCAAGCGCATTCTCGAAACCGCCTTGATCTGTTCGACCCAGCCGTTGCCGGTGCGCGAATTGCGCGTGCTGTTCGACGACGAACTGGGTGCCGACACGATCAAGTCCCTGTTGCTCGAGCTTCAGGAAGACTGGTCGCAGCGCGGCCTGGAGCTCGTGAGCGTGGGCAGCGGCTGGCGCTTCCAGAGTCGGCCGGAACTGCGCGACCACCTCGACAGGCTGCACCCCGAGAAGCCGCCCCGTTACACCCGCGCGGTGCTCGAGACGTTGGCGATCATTGCCTATCGGCAGCCGGTCACGCGCGGCGACATGGAAGACATCCGCGGCGTCACGATCAACTCGCTGATCCTGAAGCAGCTCGAGGACCGCAACTGGGTCGAGGTCATCGGCCATCGCGAAACCGTCGGCCGGCCGGCGCTCTATGCGACCACGCGCCAGTTCCTCGATGACCTGGGTCTGGCGTCGCTCGACCAGCTGCCGCTGATCGAGTCGCCGGCGCAGCAGGGGGCCCTGATCGACGCGCTCGGCAAGGCCGCGGGCGAGGACCAGCCGGTGCTGCCGATGGACGAACTGCCAACGGACGAACTGCCGGTCGACGAACTGCCGACCGAAGATCCGTCGATAGGCGATCTCCTGACCGGGCCTGAAGCCGAAGTCCTCGAGGCGGTCGAAGCCGCCGCCTCCCCATCCTCCTTGCCCGTCGACGCCGAAGCGGCGCCCGACGAGGCCGACACCACCGCTGTCCCTTCCGGAACCCGACCATGAGCCCCATTGATCCCGATGATGCAGCCGCGCTGCCGGCCGACGCCGTTTCTGAAGTGCCTGCCGGCGAGACGCCCGCGGAGGCCGCCGAAGGCGCCGCCGCTCCACGCAAGCGCCGCCCCCGCAAGCCGAAGGCGGTAGTGCAGGAAGCCGCGGCCGCTGAAGAACCATCGGCCGAGGCCATCGCGCCGGCGGCCGAGCCGGCGGCCGCCGCCGAGC
>NZ_JBFUIU010000519.1:0-6515 GCF_056401695.1 Variovorax sp. P4_D9 | reverse complement strand
CTTCACTGCCTACGCGATCAGCGTTATGAACACCGGGCCGCGCGGGTTCGGAACCGAGAAGACCTTCGGCAACGGGCTGACGACCCGGACCTGGCCGACGGTTAGGAAGTGCGCGGCGGCTTGAACCACGCCCGCCGACTGACCGGCAACTCGTGCAGGCGCCCAGGACGTCATCGGGTAAACTGTTCAAGTTAGCTACTTCTGAGAATCGTCATGATGAAGGTATCGTCGGTGGAGGCTCAGAACCGATTCGGGCAGTTGCTCGACAAAGCCCAGCGTGAGCCGATCATCATCACGCGCCATGGGCGCCCCGCGGCCTATCTCATTTCTCCGCAAGACATGGAAGCGCTTCAACGCGCGCGTGCCGCCCTTGGCGAAGGTCGAGGCCATCGGGAATGGGCCATCGCCTGTGCGGAGGCGTGGAACGTGGTGGAAGGCGAACTGGGATCTTTCGCCGACGARCATTCCACGCTGTAGATCGAAGACGTGTCGCAGTTCGACGTCCATCGCAACAAGGGCAGGCAGAGCGCCAGCATTCCCTTCGTGGTGGTAGTCCAATCAGCCCAGTTCGACCGTTACCGCCGTCGCGTCGTGGTTCCACTAGTCCTGCGCAGTGCGTTGCCAGTGGGAGCGCAGATCGCCGGTACCCGCATGAACCCCATCTTTGCGCTCGATGGCTCTGATCATGTGCTGCATCCGCTCGACACGGTCTCGGTGGCCGTCGACGAGTTGGGCCCTTGGGTCGGGTCTCTGGCTGAACATGGGCAGCAGATCACCGATGCCATGGACGAACTGCTGACCCGCTCGTGGGGATGAGGCGCTCAGCAGCGCCACGGCAAGGGTAACGAGTGCGCGGCGGCTTGATGGTGYGGTCGTCGTTGCATGGCGGAGTTGGCTGCGGCTTGCGACCAATTCGGACCTTTCTGATAGCTCCATCGTTTTGGGGTCGCCTAGCATCGCCGGCTGTCGCGACCTCTCCGGGTCGCATGCAGCACCACCGGCCGGGCCCGAATTGAAGTCCACGCCATCATTCAAAGCAAAGATATCAACCGCAGAGATGCCTGACCGCCGCGGACCGTGCGCCAGATTGCTGGCGAGTGCCGCGCCGGCACGCTGTTGCTGTGCCTCGGCGCGAATGCCGCCGCATCGCAATGCTCGGCTGCAATGGCGTTCTCGCGGTGGTTGGCGAGTCGAAGGCGTCCATCATCCAGAAGTGCGGCCAGCCCCTGGCGACCGAACCGGTCTGCGTCAACCGGCCTCGAACGATATGGGGTTAACCGGCCTACCCGGGCGGCGCACCGCAACCGTTCGTCGTACAGCAATGCGAACCGATGGAAGACTGGGTCTATCAGCGAGGGCCAGGCAACTTCCTCGGCATCGTGCGCTTTCACAATGGGGCGGTCGAGTCGGTCCGCGATGGCGACAGGATGCGCTGATCGACCCGCACTCCCAATGACCCGGAACACTCCCAAGCTCTTGTACGTCGACTCGCAGTTCGCATCGCCCTATGTTCGTCTTCGCGGCATTGACCGAGAAGCAGCTTTCATTCGAGATCGAGCGCCTCGATCTCGCGGCCGGCGCGAATCGCAGTGCGGCATTCTCGAGGACATCACTCACGCAAAAAGCTGTTCGCAGGCGCCCAGGAATTGCTTAGACACGGACACCCCAACCTTTTCGGCGATTGGTAGGTGCCTGCGGCGATCGAAATCCAGCGCAGCGCGCTGGCGGTCGGCGAGATCACGGCACGGACGGCGGTATACCTGGCTCCCTCAGCAGCAGCGCCCCTTCCCTCCCCCATAACGCGCCTCCAGCCGCTCCCTGAAAAACGCCTCGTAGCTCATCGCCTCCTGTCCCGGATGGGTGCGCGCCATGTGGCTCATGTAGGCGTCATAGTCCGGCAGTCCCACCATCAGGCGCAGCGACTGCGCCAGCGAGCGCGTCAGGTAGCGCCCGGTCTCGGCCAGGCTGGCGCCGGTGCTTCTCATGCCACGGCCGGCTCGAACGGCGTCTCGCGAGCGGTCGGATGGTTGGCCCGACGCGCGGCCATGCAGGCGCGCAGGCTGTAGACCAGCACGCTCAGCACCACGAAGATGAACAGCGCGCACAGCCCGGCGTCGAGACGGTCGTTGAAGACGATCCGTGCCATGGCCTCGGGCGTCTTCGCCGGCGCGATCAGCACGCCCTGCGCCAGTCCGTCGGCGTACTTCGAGGCATGCGACAGGAACCCGACCTTCGGATCGGCCGAGAAGATCTTCTGCCAGCCGGCCGTCAGCGTGCAGATCAGCAGCCAGGTCGCCGGCGCCGCCGCCACCCAGGCGTAGCGCTCGCGCTTCATGCGGAACAGGACCACGGTGCCGAGCATCAGCGCCACGGCAGCCAGCATCTGGTTCGAGATGCCGAACAGTGGCCACAGCGTGTTGATTCCGCCCAGCGGATCGACCACGCCCTGGTACAGGAAGTAGCCCCAGGCCGCGACGCACAGGAAGGTCGCGGTCAGATTGGCCGGCAGCGAGTCGGTGCGCTTGAGCGCCGGCACGAAGCTGCCCATCAGGTCCTGCAGCATGAAGCGTCCGGCGCGGGTGCCCGCGTCCACCGCGGTCAGGATGAAGAGCGCCTCGAACAGGATCGCGAAGTGGTACCAGAAGGCCATCATGGCCTGCCCGCCGACGACCTGGTGCAGGATGTGCGCCATGCCGACCGCCAGGGTCGGAGCGCCGCCGGCGCGGCCGAGGATGGTGCTTTCGCCGACGTCCTTGGCGGTCTGCATCAGCATGTCGGGGGTGACCGAGAAGCCCCAGCCCGAGATGGTCTGCGCTACCGCTTCGGGGGTGCTGCCGACCAGCGCGGCCGGGCTGTTCATCGCGAAGTAGACGCCCGGGTCGATGCAGGCGGCGGCCACCAGCGCCATCACGGCGACGAAGGATTCGGCCAGCATGCCGCCGTAGCCTATGAAGCGCGCGTGGAGTTCGTTGTCGAGCATCTTCGGCGTCGTGCCGGAAGAGATCAGCGCGTGGAAGCCCGACACCGCGCCGCAGGCGATGGTGATGAACAGGAAGGGGAACAGGTTGCCCGACCACACGGGGCCGTTGCCTTGAGCGAATTGGGTCACGGCCGGCATCTGCAGCGTCGGCGCGACGAACACGATGCCGATTGCCAGCGCGATGATGGTGCCGATCTTCAGGAAGGTCGACAGGTAGTCGCGCGGCGCCAGCAGCAGCCAGACCGGCAAGCTGGCGGCGATGAAGCCGTAGCCGATCAGCATCCAGGTCAGGGCCTTGCCGTCGAAGGTGAACATCGGGCCCCAGGTCGGGCTCATGCTGACGGCCTGGCCGCCGAAGATCGCCGCCATCAGCAGCACGAAGCCGATCACCGACACCTCTCCGATGCGGCCGGGACGGATGTAGCGCAGGTAGATGCCCATGAAGACCGCCACCGGGATGGTCGCCGCCACGGTGAAGGTGCCCCATGGCGATTCGGCCAGCGCCTTGACCACGATCAGCGCTAGCACCGCGAGGATGATGATCATGATCATGAAGGTACCGAACAGCGCGATCATGCCGGGCACGGTGCCCATCTCCTGCTTGATCAGGTCGCCCAGGGAGCGGCCGTCGCGGCGGGTCGAGATGAACAGCACGATGAAGTCCTGCACCGCGCCCGCGAACACCACGCCGGCCAGGATCCACAGCAGCCCGGGCAGGTAGCCCATCTGCGCCGCGAGCACCGGGCCGACCAGCGGGCCGGCGCCGGCGATGGCCGCGAAGTGGTGGCCGAACAACACGTTCTTGTCGGTCGGCACGTAGTCCAGGCCGTCGTTGTGCCGGTGCGCCGGCGTCTTGCGTTTGCCATCGAGCCCGAGCACGCGGGTGGCGATGAACAGGCTGTAGTAGCGGTACGCGATCAGGTAGGTGCATATCGCCGCGACCACGATCCAGAGCGCGTTGATGGCTTCGCCGCGTGACAGGGCCACGGTGCCGAGCGCGAAGGCGCCGACCACGGCCACGACGAGCCACACCAGGTGGCGACGGATGCTGTGCATGGGAATGTCTCCGGAAGTGAACCCCGGCAGTTTCGCGAGTCTGCGCCGCGGCGGCATCGGTTGCACCGCGCGAATGGCACGCGTGGCATCACTTAAGGGATAACCCTTTAAATTCGGTCTCGGCCGTTGTTCTTGAATTCTGTGGCGTGCTCGACCGCGTACTTGATCAGCGCCGACTGCCCTTCCAGCCCAAGCCGCCGCTTGATGCTCTGCCGATGCGCCTCGACCGTGCGGACGCTCAATCCGAGCTCGCGCGCGATCTGCTTGCTCGAGTCGCCACGACCCAGCGCCGACAGGATTTCGCTCTCGCGCGGCGTCAGCAAGGGCCGCGGCTGGTGGTTGTGGAACAGCCGATGCGACACCGCCGAACTCAGGAAGGTGCCGCCCGCCGCCACCGCCTCGATCGCCGCGACGATCTCGGCCGCCGGCGCGTCCTTCAGCACATAGCCGCGGGCACCCGCCTGGAGCGCCTGCTGCACGTACTCCGGGTTGTCGTACATGCTGAACATCAGCACCCGCACGTCCGGCTGCCTCTCATGCAAGTGCGATGCCAGCTCGATGCCGCTCATGCCCTTCATGCCGACGTCGGCCAGCACCAGGTCCGGCCGGAGCTCGGCGATCAGTTCCAACGCCTCGGCGGCGCTGCCGGCCTCACCGACGATCTCGAGTCCCGGCAGCGGACCCAGCCGGGCCCGCAGGCCGTCTCGAACCAGCGGATGGTCGTCGACCAGGAACAGGCGGATCAGCGCGGGCGCAGTCATGCGCGCCCCTCCTGCGGCACCGGCACCTCGGCCAGGATCGAGGTGCCATCGACGTCGGACCGCACGCCGAGCGAGCCTCCGATTGCCGCCACGCGTTCGCGCATGTTGCGCAGGCCGATGCCGCGCTTCGGATCGAGCTCGAGCGCGGCGGGGTCGAAGCCGCAGCCGTCGTCGCCGACCTCGAGCTGGACCGCCCGCTCCTCGAAGGCCAGGACGATGCGCACCTGCTTCGCCCGCGCGTGCTTGCGCACATTGGTCAGCGCCTCTTGCCCGACGCGGAACAGCGCCGTCTTCACCTCTTGCGGCAGTTCGCGCGGCCGACCCTGGATCGTGACCGAGGCGGCGACGCCGCCCTCCTCGCCGAACTCCGCACCCAGTCGTTCGAGCGCCGCCGGCAGGCCCAGCGTGTCGAGCAGCGCCGGCCGCAGGCGGTGCGAGATGCGCCGCACCTCCACCAGCGACTCGTTGAGCCGCTGCAGTGCCTTGCCGAGCGACGGCGGCACCTGCTCGCGGGCGCGCTCCAGGGCATCGACCGCGGATTCGATCAGCAGCTTGGCCGACACCAGCGTCTGGCTGGTGCCGTCGTGCAGTTCGCGCGCCAGGTGGGCGCGCTCGTCCTCCTGAGATTTCACGACCTGGCGCGCCAGCAGGCGCAAGCGGGCCTCGGCGATGCGGTGCTCGCTGAGGTTCAACAGCAGGCCGGCGGCGCTGACCACGGCCAGGCACAGCGCGGCGATGCCGGCGATCCACAGCATCGTCGTCGTGACGTTGGTGTTCATCTGCCGGTCGAGCACTTGCATCGCTGCGTCGATGTCGTCGAGGTAGAGACCGGTGCCGACCATCCAGTTCCAACGCGGCAGTGCCGTGACGTAGCCGAGCTTGGGAGCGAGTTGCGCGCTCGAGGGCTTGCGCCACTGGTACTCGACGTAGCCGCCGCCCTCGCGGGCTCGCGCGATCAGGTCCTGGATCGTGGAACGCCCCTGGGAATCGCGCAGATCCCAGAGCGATTTGCCGACCAGCTCGGGCTGGCGCGAATGCATCAGCGAGCGGCCCTGCAGGTCGTAGACGAAAAAATAGCCGTCATTGCCGTAGTCGAGTGCGGCCAGCCGGCGCAGGGCTTCGGCGCGCGTGGCCTCGTCGTCGAGTCCGGCGTCGTACAGCGGCCGCACGGTGCTGACGGCCAAGTCGACGTAGCTGCGCAGTTCGCTGCGCCGCTGGGTCATGTAGGTGATCTCGATCAGGGCGCGCTCGCGCTGTGCGAGGTCGCGCTCCTGGTGGCGCACCGCGACAGCCACCAGCAACAGCGCGACCAGCAGCGGCGCCACGGCGAGCGCAACGATCTTGGTCCTGAGGTTCATGGGGACGGCAAGACTAACATTTGCGGCGGGTCCCTTCGGGTAGGCGCCCGCCACTGCCGCCGAATCGCCCCCCTCAATCAAGCAACGAGCTTGAGCAACTCCGCGACCAGTTCCTTCGGCATGTCGACCATCACGTCGTGGCTGCACGGCAGCTTCACCACGCGCCAGCCCGCGGCCTTCTCGGCCTCGGCCGCGAAATAGCGGAACGGGCTCGGGTCCCAGCCGTCGGCCAGGATGTAGAGCCGGCTCGCGATCTTGTCGCCGCCGCCGTTCAGCAGCAGCGGCATCTCGAAGGTGGCCAGCGCCTGCGGCCGGCAGAGGCGGTCGACGCGCTCGCGGTTGGCCTGGGCGATGTTGAAC
>NZ_JBFUIU010000518.1:0-6527 GCF_056401695.1 Variovorax sp. P4_D9 | reverse complement strand
AGGTAGGAGCCGGATGCCCGAATCGGGCACGTCCGGATCTGTGCGGGGGGTGCCCGGTAACGGGCATCCCTACCGCGATCCAAGAGAGCGACCGACATCCTGGCCAAGGTCACGGGCGCCAAGGCCGCGCTGGCACGGAACACAAGATAAGTACATATCTGAGTGGCGCACTACACTGCAGGAGGTATCCGTGAACGCCGGCCTCGATGGCGCGCCGGATGTCCGCCTCGCGGTCGTTCGCAGTCAAGGCCTTGCATCGTCCAGTTGTCCGCAGGTTGTCCACACCACAGACAAAGATCTCGAAACTCACATCCTGACGGAGGGCTGCGACAAGACCTGCCGCCAAGAGCGCGTCAGCGTGCATGACAAGGAGGCTCAGGCGGCGGGGCGTGTTGTGGTTCATGGGCTTCTCCAGTCTTCCAAGACAAMGCCTTTGCGCCACCGCCGGCTCGGCGAACCGCGGCAGCAGGCGCCATCACACACCCAGCGCCGCGACAGATCCATTGGACGTTGGTATCGCCGATACCTTTGCATTGGTGTGGTCTTGGACTCCACCCCTGGGCCTTTGCCGGCGCGGCCCGGCAATGAAACGTAATGTTTTGATTTCACGGGCTGATACAGAGGCATACGAGAGATGCGCCAGCTCCCCGGTCCCGGCCACAAAATTCCGCCGTCGCCAGCCCACTTTTCATCGACCTCGACGGAGACCATCATGAAGCTTGCCCTCATTGCCGCAGCCACCTCGCTCGCTGCGCTCGCCCTCACATCGGCACCTGCCGGGGCGCAGACCGCCCCGGACATCGGCCGTCCGGCGGCAGTCATTCCGCTTGCCTCGGAACCGGACGCGAAGCTCATCGTGTATCCACCGTTGCCCGAGCCTTTGGCTCGCGGGGTCGTCATCGTCCAGTACCGGACCGAGAACGTTCGGATCATTCCGATCTTCGGCGAGGCCGCCCGTGGCGTATCGCCGCGTGTTGGTCACCTTCACGTGACGGTCGATGACAAGCCGGGTACCTGGGCTCATACCAGCGGAGATCCGATCATCGTGGTCGGACTGACGCCGGGCGCGCACAAGATGGTGATTGAAGTTGCCGATCCGACGCACATGATCCTGACCAGCGAGACGATCGCGTTGAAGGTCCCAGAGCGACCACCGTCCCCGTCCCACACGCATTGACGAGGACCCCAACGGTTCCCAACCCCTCAGCCCAACCTCTTCGCATCCACCAAAGGAAAATAGACCATGTCACAGATCAACAAGATCGTCTACACCGCCAAGACCCACACCACCGGCGGTCGCCACAACGGCGAGTCACGCAGCGACGATGGCCGCCTGGAGGTCGACTTGTCCACGCCCGGCTCGACCGGTGCAGGCACCAATCCCGAGCAACTGTTCGCAGCAGGATGGTCCGCCTGTTTCATCGGCGCGATCGGCAAGGCAGCCCAGGCGATGAAGGTGACTCTTCCCTCGGATCTCGCCGTCGACACCGAGGTCGATCTCGGCCTCGGTGACGATGGCTACTCGCTGCAGGCCCGCATGAACGTCTCTTTGCCCGGCATCGACCGGGCGGTCTCGCGAGCGCTGGTGGATGCGGCACACCAGACCTGCCCTTACTCGAAGGCCACGCGCGGCAACATCGAAGTCTCGATCAACCTCGTCTGAGCGGGTGGGGTGGCGGGCGGTCAAACGGAGGCTGGAGCGCAGAAGCGAGTGGCGTTCGCCGCTTCCAAGAGGCCGTTCGCTACTCGGGCTGAATATCTCCCTGCTTCGCGATCGTGGGCAATTGTTCCATTTCAAGCTTGATCTTCTTCGCAAGCTGTTCGCAGTCGCCTCTCAGCGGCTCGAAGCCTGCATTTGCAAGGGCCGTCTTTACAGCAGGGCTGTCAAGGATCTTCCCGGCATCCGAAGCGATTCGATGCACCAGCTGCGCAGGCATGTTGGCGGGCCCCATGAGCGCATACCAGATCGATAAGTCCTGGACGGGAAGTCCTTGGCTTTCGAATGTCGGAACGCCCGGCAGCAACGGATAGGGCTTGGATCCCGACACACCCAACACCTTCAGCCTCCCGGCCGCGACGTACGGCGCGATCAGGCTGGCGGTTGCTATCCCCAGTGGTATCTGTCCTCCGACCACGTCCTGGACCGCAGGTGAACAGCTCTTGTAGCTCACATGCTGAATATTCATGCCCATCCTAATCTTGAGCACTTCCATGGCGAAGTGGTGCGGCGTTCCGACACCGCAAGAATCATAAGAAACTTTTCCTGGATTGCCCTTGGCAAAGCTGACCAATTCCCGGATGGTTTCGGGTCTGAAACTGGGGAGAGCGGCGCCAGCGGCACCAGCACCGCCGCCATCACGATTCCCGCTGCAGTGTCCGTGTTTCCGGGCGAGGTGTATCAACCACCGAAAGCCTGGGCCGAGCGGGTCTACCGCTACCTCGTCTACTATCAGCGCGTCGAAAAGGGCGGGCACTCGCCGCCTGGGAAGAGCCGGCGCTGTTCAGTGCGGAATTGCGGGAGGCCTTCCGCCCGCTGCGATGAGAGCCCATGACGTTGGCTATGTGTGGCCATCGGAAGGCGTCGACGGTACGACAGAGCGACGGCCCTGAGGCGACCGGAGTCCGAGCCCTTCCGACAAGCATACGACGGGTCGAGGTGAAACGTATTGTGTTGAGAGACCGAGCGGATACAGAGGCATACGCAATGTGGCTCGGCGTATAGATGCCGGGCTGAGAATTCCTCGTCGCCGGCGAGTTTCCCCCGACCGTCGACGGACTCCTTTGTCGCCGCCGCCTCGCCCTTGCACGACAGCGTCGTGGCCACATCCAATGTCGTCTGATCCTCGAAAGGCCAGCCATGTCGTATTCCCTCACGAAGAAACTATTCACCCCTGCTTTCGTCCTCGGTCTCATGGTGTTGACCGGGTGCGCACACAAGTACTTCCGAGAAACGCAGCCGCAGGCGGAGCTCGGATTCATCGAACTGAATCCGGACATCACGCTAAGGAGGGTGGTTGTCCACAACTCGAAGCCGAAGGGAACCGTGCTCTTGCTGCATGGCTTCCCCGAGACCCTCTATGCGTGGAAGGATATTTGGCCGGACCTCTCGAGAGACTACGAAGTCCACGCCTTTGACTGGCCGGGTTACGGCCTTTCATCGAGGCCGACTGCCGACCGATTCTCCTACGCACCCAAGGACTATGCGCGCGTTCTCAAGGCGTATATCGACAAGGCTGGAATCGACACTTCGAACCTGACCATCTACGCGACGGACATTGGTGCCTTGCCATCGCTCCTGCTTGTCCTGGATGATCCCACGTTCGCAAAGACCATCATCGTGGGCGACTTTGCGCCCTTCGACAGGCCTCAGTACATGGTTGACTACCTGCAAGCACTGAAGTCCAAGCCCTCTTCCGACGTGGTGAACGCCGCCATGAACAAGAATCGGGATGAGATCCTGGAAAACGCATTCAGGAGAGGTCTTTCGAAGGATGAGCAGTTTGAACTTCCACAGGAATTCAAAGACGACATGGCTCGGGGCTGGAGTCAAGGCCGTCTGACATCGGCGGATGCCTTCTATCACTACTACTCGCACTTCACGGCAGACCAGGAGTATTTCGAGAGGAACCTGGCAAGCCTCAAGACACCGGTGAAGGTGATCTGGGGCGAGAAGGATTTCTACATCAAGAAAGAGATGGGAATCGAGTTCGCCGGCAAGGCCCATGTGGAATTGACCGTGCTTCCCGGCTTTGGACACTATCCGCATCTGCAGGATCCCAAGCGAGCCATCGCGGAAATTCGAGCGTCAGCGGTACAGAGCAGGTCATAGGCCGCCGAGTGATGATCTGAGTGCATCGCGACTTGAATGAGCAGACACCCGACGGTGCACGTACACGCGAACTACAAGGAACGGACATGACGAACTTGCTGGATGCTGCGATCGACGGCCATGGCGGCTGGGAACGCTGGGAAAAGCTCAAGAAGTTGACCGCCAAGGTCTCGGTCGGCGGAGGACTCTGGCCTGTCAAAGGGAAGGGCGGGATCCTGGATCACGTTCAGGTAGAAATCGATTGCCATCGTCAACGCACGGTCTTCACCCCCTTCATGGACGCAGGCAAGAAGAGTGTCTACGAGCCCAACCGCGTCGCGGTCCGCCCTCTATGTCGGCGGCGGCAGGGCGGCTCCTTGGTGCCATGCAGCGTGCGTGCGTAGGTCGCGCCTTCCCGCACCAGCGCATTCATCGCGTCGAGGTCCTGCCGGAACTTGATCTGGTCCCTTTCGTTGTCCATCAGGTCGGTCCGAAGGCGCATACGGGTGATCGGCGTTTGCAGGTCGTGCGAGATCGCCGCGCGTTCCAACATGTAGCCCGCGATGCGGCGCTGCATCTCGTTGAAGGCGCGCACCGCGTGTGCGACCTCGGTGGGGCCATCCTCGACGAGCATCCGCGCCTTCAGGTCGGGCCCCAGTTCATCGGCTGCCGAGGCCAGCCGGGCGAGGGGCTGGGTGACCCAGGCGCACCGCGAACCAGCCACAGGCGCCAAGCACAACTAGCTGGATCCACAGCACCCACATCACCCAGTCGGACACCGGCATTGGAACGCGCCGCGCATCGACCGTCACCGAGCTGCCGTCCGTCAGCTTGACCTGCATCCGAAGGCTGTCCTGCGCGTCGCCGGCCCGCGCCACGTGCACGACCTCGAACGGTCTCAGCGCGTTGGCGAGCGCTGTCGCGAATTCCTGTGACGAAGGCGATGCGGGCGACGGGCCAGACACGTCGCCGCCGACCGTGAATCGAAAGTTGCGGCGCTCCAGCCGTCCCAGCCAGGCGGGGCGCTCCTCGGCGGGGAGGCGGTCGAGGATGGCGATGGAACTGGCGATGTCCTGCTCGATGCCGCTCATCATCAACACGCGCATCGCCGCCCCGCGCTCGTAGCGGATCGCCGCGAAGGTCAGGAGTTGCGCAATCGCAAGGCCCACCACCATGATCAGCGTCACGCGCGCAAACAGCGAGCGCGGCACCAGCCGTCGCAGGCCACGGGCAGGCGTTGGCGCCGTGTCCGTGGCGCCACCCGCGGTCGGGCGTGCGACTTCGGGGATGCGGGTCGCTTGATGGGGGGTCGGTATGGTCATGGCCCGTTTATAGGCCTCGGCGACCCTTCGAGGACTGCCCGTGTATCCCAATGTGTTCGCACGCAGGGCCGAGACGGAAAACTACCTATGTTCGACCCCAGCGGGGTGCACGACGCGGCGGCTTCCGCATCGAAGTGTCGCGCGCTCGACCGCCGGATACTTTGGGATACAGCAGTCAAGACGTTTTCGGGGCTAAAGGCTACATTGAGGAAATGAACAATCGTCCTGCCGATCATGTCCTCATCGTCGACGACGATCGCGAGATCCGCGAGTTGCTCACGACCTACCTGGTCAAGAATGGCCTGCGCGTCGCAGCGGTGCCTACGGGCCGGCACATGCGCGCAGCGCTCGAGTCGTCGGGCCCGTTCGACCTGATCATCCTCGACCTGATGCTGCCCGGCGAAGATGGCCTCACGTTGTGCCGCGACCTGCGCACGGGCAAGTACAAATCCACGCCCATCCTGATGCTCACCGCGCGCAGCGAGGAGGCCGACCGCATCCTCGGCCTCGAAATGGGCGCCGATGACTACTTGGCCAAACCCTTTTCGGCGCGCGAACTCCTCGCGCGCATTCGTGCCGTGATGCGCCGCACGCGCATGTTGCCACCGAACATGCATTCGACGGAATCGGCGAAGCTGCTCGCCTTCGGTCAATGGAAGGTGGACACCACTGCGCGCCATTTGATCGACGAAAGTGGCACGATGGTCGCGCTGAGCGGCGCCGAGTATCGGCTCCTGCGCATCTTTCTCGACCACCCGCAAGTGGTGCTCAGCCGCGACCAGCTGCTCAACCTCACGCAGGGCCGCGAGGCCGAACTCTTTGAGCGATCGATCGATCTGCTCGTCAGCCGCCTGCGACAACGTCTTCGCGACGACGCACGCGAGCCGCGCTACATCAAGACGGTGCGAAGCGAAGGCTATGTCTTCGCCTCTACGGTCGAGGTCCGCGACTGAAGCTCAGCGTTCCGGGCCGCCGCGTCGCCTCGCGTCGCCGTCGTGGCGCGACGAGATGCATTGGCAGCTCAAGGGATTTCGAAGTTCGCTCGACACGCCGCCGGCCAGGAACAGTAGCAGGAACCACAGACTTCTCATGAGCGGATTCAAGACCCTGACGCCGCGGGCTCCGCCAACAGCGCCTGGATCTTCTTCTCGGTCGTGCCATAGCTTCCCTCGCCGAAGTGCGAGTAGACGATGCGCCCCTGCTTGTCGATCAGGTAGACGGCGGGCCAGTACTGGTTGTTGAAGGCCTTCCAGGTTGCGTAGTTGTTGTCTTGCGCGACGGCGTGCTGAATCTCGAGCTTCTTGATGGCGGCCTGGACGTTCTTCGTCGACTTCTCGTAGGCGAACTCCGGCGTGTGCACGCCGACCACCACGAGCCCCTGGTCCTTGTATTTCGCA
>NZ_JBFUIU010000517.1:0-6570 GCF_056401695.1 Variovorax sp. P4_D9 | reverse complement strand
ACTTCAATGCACGCTTACGAGCGTTTGGATGCCTCGACGGTGATGGTCAACGACCACACGGCATTCCGCGTCGACTGGATGCCTTTCGCTGGACTGCGCGAGTCGGGGCTCGGCGTGGGCGGCATCCCCCATACCTATCGCGACATGCAGACGGAGAAGTTGTTCGTCGGACCTTTGCCGTAGCGGGACTGTCACTTCGATGGCGTGGTCAACCAAAGGCAAGTCGAAGTATCAGCCATAGATGCTAGTCAGAAGTCTCGGACCAGGGGCTGCCGAGGTTCTCGCGGGTCACCGGCTCACAAGGTCTCGGTAAGGCCCGGGTCGGGAACTGCCTTCCCCATCTTTTGCACTCGCTGCGCCGGAAGGCGGCCACTTCATCGCCGGCCAGACCTAGCGTTTTCATCCCCAATCTGATGAGGTAGTCATGGACGTGTCGCATCGAGTCGCAAGCGCCGTCACAGCGGCTTTTCTTCCGGCGTGATCGGCAGATCGCGCACGCGCCGCCCCGTCGCGTGATAGATGGCATTGGCGATGGCGGCTGGGATCCCGACCATGCCAAGTTCACCCATTCTCTTCACTCTGGTTGACGAAGGTGTCTTCTTCCTCGACGAATATGTTTTGATGGAATGGCCCTCGGGGCGCTTTGAGTTCGCGCATTTCGCTACTGAGAGTCAGCTCCTCTGCTGGTGCCTTCGCCTAGCTAGCAGCATGGGGTCGACGCCCGCGCGGGAGAGCCGCTGTGATCGTTTCCACCGCTCCACTTCCTACGGCTCAAGAGGTGTTGTTGCCACATCGCGGTTGCCGGCGATCACTGCGACTGGTCGAACCGCTGCGTTCAAGGCGGTTTTCACCGGCCGGCCGCATGTGTGAACTGCAAACTTCCCCCCTGTCAAGCGACATCAGGAACTGCCCCCCCCATGTTGCCTCACGGCGTAATGCTACCCAGCACTCCAGGAGCGTGCGCTGCTCTTCGCATGGACGCAGATGCGCGCCCTTGATCTCAGGCGGTGGTCAACGCGAAGCGTTGTCCACGGCCCGGCCTCTTTAACCCTTTCCTTGATCTCTTGCCAGGCGCGCAGCGCCTGGCCCCTTGGATCGCCGCTGCCTCCGCCGAGGGAGATGCGCTCGCCTCCGTCTCTACACGGCATTGATCGATCCACTGACCGATTGCGTCTGCACGCCATGTCGCAAGAGCGCGTTGAACCGTTCTGAGGTCCTTGTCCATGAACGTTCCTTCTGGCGCGAGCTCGCGCAGTCGCTCGAGGATTTCCACGACCGTCATTCCGGGTTGCCGCTGCAGCCAGCTGCGCGTTTGGTCTTCGTAGGCATTCAACATGCGCGGCTTTCGCGGAAGGGGCTTGAGGCGCCGATACGGTCGACGATTGTTCGCGCGTTGTTCCCCGCTTTCGATTGCGGGCCGCCGCAGGAACGAGCGCGTTGTTGACTTCGTCGCCGTTTCCGCGCGGCCCCGCTACTCCGCGTTGGTCGACGCGGCGCCCGAGGTCTTCCTAAGCAGCCCGGATCTCGTTCAGAAGTACGACAGGGTCGGCCGTCGCCAGCATTTGAGTCAGCCTGCTCTTGCGCAGCGACGGCGCTACCCCGGTTCCTCATGGCGCTCTCTCGGAGAAACGAAGCATCAGCTTGATCTGGGGCGAACCAAACAGTCTCTACGAAGATCAAGCGGATTCGAATCGCCCTATTCAACCGCGATCTTGGAGGCGCGGATTACCTTGCTCCAACGGTCACTTTCCTCACCCGTGAACTTGGCCATCTCCGCTGGCGTGCTCCCAATTGGGAGTATGTGCATACCTTGGAGCTTCGCCGTGACATCAGGAAGCCTCATGATCTCAGCCACGGCGGCTGACAGAGTTACTGCAATGTCAGACGGCGTTCTCGGCGGAGCCACCAAGCCATACCACGCTGTGCTGACAAATCCAGGCAGGGCTTCTGAAACCGTCGGAACCTCTGGCATCGACGGATTGCGCTTCGGACTGCCGACTGCGATAGCGCGGACTCGGCCTGCTGTGACGTTGGGCATGCTGTTTCCTAGCTCCGCAAACATGATGTCGCCTTGGCCCTGCACAAAACCGTTCATGGCCGCAGCGGCGCCTTTATACGGGACGTGAAGCATGTTCAATCCGCCGGCTTGGGACCTGAGGAGCTCAGAAGCTAGATGCTGTGTTGTGCCTGATCCACCGCTCGCGTAGCTCAGCGCTCCTGGATTCTCCTTCGCAAACTTGACAATGTCTTGGACCGATCTGAGGGGCGAGTCAACTCGAACCAGTAAAACATTGACAGCAGACGCAACCAGCGAAATGGGGACAAATTCGGCCGGATCGAATCCGAGCCGCGGGTACAGGAACTTGTTGATCGCCAGCGGGCCCGGCGCGGCAAAGAGCAGCGTGTAACCATCTGGCGTCGCGCGCGCCACATACTCGGCGCCGACGTTCCCTGCGGCCCCACCAGCCCGGTTCTCGACGATTACCGTCTGACCAAGCTTGACTCTCAGCTTCTCGCTTAAGAGCCGCGCGAGGAAATCTGTCGCAAAACCGGGGGCTACCGGAACGACGATACGGATGGGTTTCGACGGATACGCGTTGTTGGCGGATGCTAGCGATGGGAGCGGCAGGGCGCCCAGCGCCGAGGCGCAAAGCAGAATCGAACGCCGCGTCAAGGGCAGTGGGCCTGCAAGGGCACTCGGGTTGGCGGCACCAGTACGAAAGGCATTGTGGGACATGAGTTGGTCTCGGTGTTCTTAGCTAACTACTTGCAGAAGGTGCGCTGGATTCGAAGGAGCTGAAGCGCCTGCGCCCATCAACGGATCCCAAACACCTTCCAGTTCAGACCGACGATAGGCGAGGTGCCCATTTCAGAATACGTGGCGTATGCCGGCCTCCACCCCTCGGGAGCTCTTCGCCTGGAATGTGCCTCCTGAGAAGTAGATTGGGCCTCCTGCCAAGGCTAGGTCATAGCCACCCTTGTTGTTGATCTGTGCAAAATTTGTGTACAGCGCTGTCCGCTTCGAAAGGTTGTGCAAGTAGCCGATCGCCCACTTGGAGGCTTTTGGCTTCCCACCATGCGGCGTGTCATCCAGAGTCACCTGTGAGTAAGCCATTCGAATCTGGCCCACGCCAACTGGCACGATTGCGCCAAGTAAATAGCCCGTGCCCGTCGGGGAGGAAGGCGTTGGCAAGACGCCGTCGTTCTGCGTCTTGAGCTCGCCCCTTGAATATTCACCGGTCAACTTYACGACTTCAAAGTCGTACGATCCACCAATGTTGAAGTAGTCGTAATTGGTCGTGATTCCAGCGAAATACCCGTCACCAAGGGTGGCACGAGAGTAAGCAGCAGCGATGTCGACCGAACCCTTGTTGTAGCCAACGCGGCCGCCGACGAATCGACCCGCGCGAGAATTGTTGGGAACGTTCGGTGTAAACGCTCCAGGGTCATACTTTGTTTGCTCGTTGAAGGCGTACATGACCTGCCCATAGAAGCCCCCAAGACCTGACGGAAGGAGGTAGCCTATGGAGTTACTGGCTCGCGAGTACATGCTGTTCGCTCTAAAGCCGCTGACCGATGCAGCGCTGCTGCTGTAGCCGTTTGCCGTGGCGATGATGCTTGTGCCAACGCCGCTTACCGCGAAAGGATCGAACACGAGGTCATTCAAATAGGTCGGGGTGTAATCCCGGCCGAGGCGGATCTCACCATAGTTGCTAAGCAAGCTCACCGTTGAACGACGGTTGAAGAATCCAATGACGCTTGGCCCACTGTTGGCGACGTTGCCACCGACTGTCCCATCATCGGGAAAAATTGCAGAATCAAGGACGAATCCAGCCGCAAATCCGCCTCCGAGGTCTTCTTGGCCTCGAAAGGCAAGACGGCTAGCGCCCACATTCCCCTGAGTTAGCGCGGACTTGCTTGTCTTGACGGTGGTGCCAAGAGCGTTTCTCGACTCATTCTGATAGGTAGTTGCTCCGACGTCCATCACGCCAGAAAGCGTGACTGACGACTGAGCCAAAGAGACACCATAGGCAGACAACGCGGCTGTGGCGGTCAACACGAGTGAAGCTTTATTCATTGGAAACTTGTAAGTTTTAATAGAGATCTGATGTAAGCGATGCGCGGGATTCGGACGAGCTCATGTTTCAGCTTTCGAGCCGGCTTGCAGGGGTGGGAGCGGCGAAGGACCGCGCTGTCAGTTCTTGACGCCAGCAGCCTTGACAACGGGACGCCACTTTTCCATCTCAGCTTGCAGGGCGCCCTTAACAGCAGCTGGCGTAGTGCCCGGGGCCGTTTCAACACCCATGCTCAGTAGATGCGTCTTGACCTTCTCATCCGATAGCACTTCATTTAGGGCCATATTGAGCTTGCGGATGATCGCCTCCGGCGTTCCCTTCGGTGCAGCGATGTAGTACCAGGTACCGGCTTCCACTCCCGGTACGCCCGCCTCCGCCATGGTGGGAACGCTCGGCATCAACTTGGAACGGTGTGGTGACGCGATTGCAAGCGCCCTTAGCGATCCGTCCTGCACTCGCGGTGCGCAGACAAACGGCGCGCACAGCTGGAAGCTGACGTGTCCACCGATAAGGTCGGTTACCGCCGCACTCTCGCCCTTATAGGGGACATGCACGGCCTGGGTCTTTGTGACAAGCTTCAGCAGTTCGACACCAAGATGCGCTGGCGCACCAGTTCCAGGTGAGCCGAAGGAAACGGTGTCTGGGCGAGTGCGCATCAGCTCGATCAGCTCTCGCAGGTCCTTGGCCGGTACCTTTGGATTGGTGACTAGGACCAGGTCGATCTGCCCAAACTTGCCGACAAAATCAAAGTCGTTGACGATGTCCAGGTTTGGCGTTGGCGAGACTACGGCATTCGCAGCGAGTGTCGCGGTACCGACAAGTAAGGTATACCCGTTGGGCGCAGCCCGAGCCACCGTACCGGCTCCGACGCCCGCACTCGCACCGGGTCGGTTCTCGACCACAAACGGTTGCCTGAGTCGCAACTGCATCTGCTCCGCTATCACGCGAGCTGCTGAGTCGCTTCCACCTCCCGCAGTGAATGGAACGATCAGCTTGATCGGTTGTGACGGGTAGTCGTCGGCGTGTGACGGCAACGCAGCGACCGCGAAGAAAGCGCCAGTCGCGGCGTTGAGAATCGCCTTTAGTGCGCAGTTGAGTATGGATCGGCCGCGCTCGCAACTAGCTGGTCGAAAACTGACGAATAGATTGATCACCAATGCCTCCTTTAAGTGAGCAAATGCCCTCGTGTTGGGGCCGCCACCGAACAGGGGGTCGACCCGACTCGTTTCAACGGTTGTGCGAGCCATAATGTAATCCCGCATTCCGGGACTAGTTTAGTCTACATGGGATGGTGCTATCAAGGGATACGTACAAGCTGTTTAGCTACGGTTAACCCTCGTTAATAGTCAAATCTAACAGCTGATCGAAAGTGCAGACGCCTTGCACTTGACATAAGTGTCGCCTGTTGGGATAATTTTCTACACGCTACGCCAATCGAATCGTGTTGAGCTAGCGGGCGTGAAGCGAAGTCGCAATCAGCTTTTGTCCGCATCCCACTGTCRTCTCGTCCGATTCGGCGTCCAGTCTTACCACTCTTGAAGGACTCCCCCAATGAAGCCATCGACAGCGCGCGTCGCCGAAGTCAATCCACAAGCGGTCGCCCGGTACAAGGACATGCGCGCTGCACTGATGCAGGAGCCGGGCATCGACCGCGTTCTCTGCGAGATCGTGATCACGTCACAGTTGGCCCTTTTAGGACATGAGAACGCCTTCAAGGTCCATGCCCTTCGCCTGTTCGAGCAGGACGTCACTCGCACTCAGCTGGAACAGGTGGTGCTGGCCGGACTGGGCGTCACGTTCGTGATTCCGCAGGCTGCGCAGGCTCTCGACTGGATAGAGCAAGCCCACGAACTACATCAAGCCGCACGATAGAGCCACGCGCCTGTGCCGTTGTGGACGTAGCGCGACGGCGCAGAGGGAATCAGGCGATCAGGAGGCGTTATTCACGGGGCTCAACTGGAGTCGCCTGAGAACTCACCTGCGTCGTAGCCTTTGCCTGCTTGAGAATTTCATCCGATAGCTTTTCGGCCACCATGATGGTCGGGATGTTCGTGTTGCCGCGCGGGATACTCGGCATCACAGAAGCATCGACCACTCGAAGCCCCTCGATACCGATCACACGCCCAGCAGGGTCTACAACCGCAAGTGGATCCTCGATGCGACCCATTCGACACGTTCCAACGGGGTGGTAAACACCCGAGACCTCGCGCTCGACGAACTGCAGCAACGCATCCTTGTCTCGTATCAGTGCGGAAAGGTCCACCACCTCGCCGGTCAGGCTTGCCAGCAGTCGATCGGCCAAGCTGAGCGGCAGCACGTCGAGCAACGCAGCAAAAGCGTGCGCTTGAATAGCGTTGGTCTGGGTGTTCGCATTCCACTTGCGGACGCGGTCGCCGACACGCACGACGAAAGGCCTGCCGATGTGCGGCGCCACATGGGGCGAGGCAAGCATCTGGACAATTTGCACCAGGCCACCAGCCAGTCGCTCCAGATC
>NZ_JBFUIU010000516.1:0-6586 GCF_056401695.1 Variovorax sp. P4_D9 | reverse complement strand
GGATCACCATGTTGAACTCGCCGTAGGGGTGCGCGTGGTATTGCCCGCGATAGCTGTTCTCCGGGTTGCCCTGACTGTTGTCGGTGCTGTCCATGTAGACGGYCGTGATGCTGAAATGACGGGTGCGCTCGGAGGGCGTCTCGATGCGGCTGCGGCGGTAGATGCGGCCGTCGAGTTCGACGTTGGCTGCCCAGCCATCCTCGACCCCCTTCTTCACCAGCCGCGCGAGCGTCCGGTAGAGCTCGCTGTCGGGCCCGTAGGTCCGGTTCAGCCAACGCTCGGTTTCCGTTCCCGCCGTCATGTCTTTCACTTCTTCGAGGAAGGGGATGCTGCGTTCGATCAGCGCTTCCCGGTCTTGGTTCGATTGATTCGTCATCACCGTTCAATCCTCCGAGCGGAAGCCCGAAGCGCGGACCACCGGTCCCCAGGCCTCGCGCTCGCGTTGGATCTGCATGGCGTATTCCTGCGGCGCCAAGGTATAGGGCTCAAGTCCGACCTGCGCGGCCGACGCGCGCAGCGCCGGGTCCTTGCTGGCTGCCACGATGGCTTCGTGAAGCGCCTTGATGATCGCCGCGGGCGTGCCCGGCGGCGCGAAGACGCCGTAGTTCTCGCCACCCCGGATGTTCGGGAACCCCTGCTCGGCAAAGGTGGGGACGGCGGGCATGAAGGTCGAGCGCGATTCGCCCGCCACGCCGAGGATCCGGATCCTGCCCTGCTGCATGTAGGGAAGGAAGTCGGCKACGAAGCCGAAGTAGGCGGGGATCTGTCCGCCGATGAGGTCTTGCATGGCGGGAGCGGAGCCGCGGTAGCCGATGTGCTGCAGCTTCAGGCCGGCCGACTCGGACAGCTGGAAGCCGAGGAAGTGGGCCACAGACCCGGCCGCCGGCGACGCATAGGTCGCACTTCCCGGCGAGCCGCGAACCCAGGCCGCGTAGTCGCCCAGGGTCTTGACCGAGGCCGGCACCGCGCTGCTCACGGCAAAGGCACAGGTGGCCGCCACCAGGGGCGAGACCGGCACGAAGTCGGTCGCCGCGTCATACATGAGGCGGGTGTACACGTGCGGGTAGATGGTCAGGGCCGAGGCGTGCGTGCACAGTAGCGTGCTGGCGTCGGGACGTTCCCGCTTGAGCTGGCTGTTGGCGATGCGGCCAGCGGCGCCCACGCGGTTGTCGACGATGTACAGCCGGCCCGTCTTGCGCCAGGCCTCGGCCAACTGCCGCGCGGTGGTGTCCAGCGTGCCGCCGGCAGGGTAGCCGACCAGCAGCTTTCCGGTCGTCCCGCCGGTCTGCGCCAGGGCAGGCGACAGCCAGGCGGCGGCCGGGACGGCCATTGCGATGCGCGTGAATGCGCGACGAGAGAGAGAGTCCAATTTCGCACCTCGAATCTGTTGGTTGTACACGGGGCAGGCACAATGATGGTCGTCCACTGAGTTGAATGGAACTGGTGTTCCTGCAAGATCAAAATGCACGAGGTTCAACTCATACGGGAGCCCCAAGGTGAGCATCGGTCGCACGGATCTCAATCTCTTGAAGGTGTTCGACGCGGTCTACGAGGACCGCAACCTGGTGCTTGCCGGCCGACGGCTGAACCTGAGCCAGTCGGCCGTCAGCCACGCCTTGACCCGGCTGCGCGAGTTGGTCGGGGACGACCTGTTCCTGCGCACCGGCAAAGGCTTGGCGCCCACCAGCCGCGCCATCGCCATGGCGCCCGCGCTGCGCGATTCCTTGCGCCGCATCGAAGCCACGCTGGGCGTGGAGCCGTTCTCTCCCGGGCAGTCGAACCGTCGCTTCGTCATCGCGGCCAACGACCACGTCACCGCCGTCATCGTCGCGCCTCTGTCGCGCGAGCTGCGAATGGCCGCGCCGGGTGTGGACCTGGTGATCCGGCCTTCCACGCGACTGGACCTGGCGGAGCAGATAGACCTCGGCCGCATCGATCTGGCCATCGGGATCTTCGCCCAGATACCCGCACGGCTGAACTCGTGCACCCTGCTGACTCAGGGCGAGGCCATCCTGATGCGCAAGGGCCACCCCGCCTCGCGCCGGAAGCTGACCCTTGGCGATTTCGCGAGGTACCCGCTCGTGACCGTTTCGGTCGGCGGCCAGGAAGAAGGCGCGATCGAAGGATTCATCGTCGAGCGCGGTCTGGCGCGCCAGTCGGAGATGTTCGATCGCCATGCCTTGGAGGAGGCACTGGGCGCTATCGAGCAGGCGCCACGCCTTCGCGTGACCGTGCCGCATTCACTCGCGATCCCGGCGCTGCTGCGCGAGAGCGACATGCTGTCCGTCGTTCCCACTTCGCTGGCCAAGGCGCTCACCCGGACCGGCGAGCTGCTGCTGCGCGTGCCTCCCTACCGCTCCGGAGCGGCGACGACGCGCGCCGTCTGGCACCGGCGCAACGATCATGACGCCGCGCATGGGTGGCTTCGGGACCGGGTGGCGGCCGCCGCCGACCAGGTGGGGCACAAAGAGGGATCGCGTTGAGGCGCAGGGTCAGCGGCAACGCGCCACCTCGTCAGACCGGCACTTCGGCGATGCCGACACCGAGCAGCCCTTCGAGCAGGGCGGCATCGCCGGCCAGCCCGGCGCTCGGCCCGGCATGCACGACCGTGCCGCGCTCCAGGACGATCGCCTGGTGGGTCATCTCGAGGGCCAGCACCGGGTGCTGCTCGACCACGATCGACGCCAGGCCCTCGCTCTCGCACAACTGGCGGATCGAGCGGGCCAACTCCTCGACGATGATCGGTGCCAGTCCCTCCATCGGCTCGTCGAGCAGCAGCAGCTTCGGGTTGGTCATCAGGGCGCGGCCGATGGCCAGCATCTGCTGCTCGCCGCCGGACAACTGGTTGCCGTAGTTGCCGCGCCGCTCGCGCAGCCGCGGAAAGAACTGGTAGACCCGCTGCAGGTTCCAGGGGCCGGGCCGGCCGATCACGCTCAGGTTCTCCTCGACCGTGAGCGACGGGAACACCTCGCGTTCCTGCGGCACCCAGCCGAGCCCGGCGCGCACGCGGCGGTGAGGCGGCCAACGCGTGATGTTCTCGCCGCACCAGCGCAGCGCGCCGCGCATCACGCGGGTGTTGCCCATCAGCGTTTCGAGCAGGGTGGTCTTGCCGACGCCGTTGCGCCCAAGGATGGCGAGACTCTGGCCTTCGGCCAGCGAGAAACTCAGCCGATCGAGCACCACGGCGTTACCGTAGCCGGCCACCACCCGGTTGAAGGCGAGCATCTCAGACATGGGCGGCTCCCGAGTGGCCGAGATAGACCTCGCGCACCCGCGGGTCGTTGCCGATCTCGCCGGGGCTTCCCTCGGTCAGGATCTGGCCGGCGACCAGCACCGAGATCCGGCGCGAAAAGCGAAAGACGAGATTCATGTCGTGTTCGATGAACAGCACGCTGATGTCCTGCGGCAGGTCCGCGATGACTTCGAAGAGTTCGCCGCTCTCGTCCTCGGGCACGCCGGCGGCGGGCTCGTCGAGCAGCAGGATGCGGGGCTTGGCGGCCATGGCGAGCGCGATCTCGAGCAGGCGCTGCTTGCCGTAGGCAAGTTCGGCCACCGGCACGTCGGCCAGCGCGTCGAGCTTGAGGCGGCCGAGCAGGGCATGGGCCTCGTCGAACGCCGCCTTGTTGCGCTTGAGCGGGCGCCACCAGACCGCGCCCAGGCCCTCGCGCTCGCAGATCGCGAGCACCACCGACAGCAGCGGCGTGAGGCTGGGGAACAGCGTGTTGATCTGGAAGGTGCGCGCCAGCCCCATGCGGGCGCGCTTGTCGGCGCTGAGCGTGGTGAGCTCGCGCTCCCCCATGTGGATCGTTCCGTGGGTGGGCCGGAAGACGCCCGTCAGCAGGTTGATCAGCGTGGTCTTGCCGGCGCCGTTAGGGCCAATCAGAGCCTGGCGGGCGCCGGGCTCGAGCGTCAGGTTGACATCGTCGACTGCGCGGAAGGCGCCGAAGGAGATGCCGAGACCGCGGGTGCGAAGTGCGGCGCTGCTCATGACGGCCTCCCGGTCTTCACCAGGCGCGACAACGCGCCCATGATTCCGCCGCGGCCCAGCATGACGGCGGCGATCAGGAAGATGCCGAGCCAGAACATCCAGTACTGCGGATTGAGATCGGCGAACCAGTCATGCACCAGCATGTAGACGATCGCGCCGATCATGCCGCCGTACAGCCGGCCGGTGCCGCCGAGCACGAGGATGATCAGCACTTCGGCCGAGCGGTTGAAGCCGATCGACTCGATGCCGACGAACTGCGTGGTCTGGGCCAACAGCGCGCCCGCGATGCCGGCGACGCCGGCCGACAGCGCATAGGCCATGCGCAGGCGCGCCTCGACCGGCGAGCCGATCGCCAGCATGCGCTTGCGGCTGTCGTGGATGCCGCGCAGCATGAGGCCGAAGGGCGAGCGCAGCACCAGCCGCACCCCCATGAACACCACCAGCACCACGCCGTAGGCATAGGCGAAGGCGGTCTTGCCGAACAGGTCGAAGTCGAACAGCCCGAGCACCGGCGATATCGCGACGCCCTGCAGGCCGTCGGTGCCGCCGGTGATGGACGACAGCCGGTTGACCAGCTCGGCCAGYAGCACGCAGACGCCTATCGTGATCATGAGCCGCGTGAGGTCGGCGCCGCGCACGATCAGGTAGCTCAGCAGGTAGCCCAGTGCGGCGCACACCACGAGCGCGAACAAGAGCCCGCTGAAGGGTTCGCTCCAGCCATGCTTGGCCAGCAGCCCGGCCGCATAGGCACCGGCGCCGAAAAAGGCCGCGTGGCCCACGGTGAGGATGCCCGCGTAGCCGAGCGCCATGTCCAGCGAGACCGCGAACAGTCCGAAGATCATGATCTGGCTCATCAGCGTGAGCTTGTCGGGCAAAAGGAAGAAGCTGGCGGCCAGCAGCAGCCAGAACGCCACTTCGACCGCGCGCAGGCGGGAAGGCGAAACGACGATCGCTTTCATGCAATTCCCTTGCGCGGGATGATGCCGTTGGGCCGGGCCAGCAACATGATGATCATGACGACATAGATGAGGAATGCGCCGGCTTCCGGCAGGTAGTACTTGCCCGCGACATCGACGATGCCTATCAGCAGCGCGGCCACGAAGGGGCCGGTGATGGTGCCGGCGCCGCCGACGCAGACCACGATCAGGAAGTAGACGAGGTACTTGAGCGGGAACGAGGGCTCGAGCCCGAGCATCCCGAGGCTCAGCGCGCCGCCCAGGCCGGCCAGGCCGCAGCCCAGCGAGAAGGTCAGGAAGAACAGCCGCTGCACGTGGATCCCGGTGCCGCCGGCGACGCGCTGGTTGTCGACCGCGGCCCGCACCATGGCGCCGTAGCGCGTCTTGCCGAGCACCAGCAGCAGGCTGGTCAGCACCGCCACGCCGCACAGGATCAGGAACAGCCGATAGCGGCCTACCTCCAGCCCCAGCAGCGAGGCCCGGCCGTCCAGCGCCGGCGGCAGCTGGAAGGCCTGCATCGTCGGGCCGAAGAACCAGGTGAAGACCGCGACCGAGACGAACACGATGCCGATCGACAGCAGCACCTGGTCGAGGGGATGGGCCCGGTAGAGCCGCCGGTAGAAGCAGAACTCGAGCACCGCGCCGACCAGCGCCGCGGCGACAAAGGCCGCCGCCAGCGACGGAAAGAAGCCGACGCCGAAGTGGTTCATCAAAACGCTCGCGGCGTAGCCGCCCACCATCGCGAAGGTGCCGTGCGCGAGGTTGACGAAGTTCATGAGGCCCATCGTGATGGACAGGCCCACCCCGATGAGGAACAGGAGCATGCCGTAGGCCACTCCGTCGAAGATCACGATTCCCATGGATTCCCCGTTGCTGCCGGCGCGTTGCGCTGGCGGATTACTGACTTTCCTTGGCCGGGTCCTTGACGCGCTCGAACTTGTCGAACTCGACGTTCACGAGCTCGCCCTTCACGCGCTCGGTCTTGCGGATATAGACCGTCTGCACGATGTCGCGCGTGGCCGGGTCGATTGAGATCGGGCCGCGCGGGCTCTCGAAGCTCAGGCCCTTGAGTGCGTCCATGAACTTGTCGCCCGAGACATCGCCCTTGGTCTTGGCCAAGGCGAGATCGATGGCGGCCATCGTGTCGTAGGCCGTCACGGCGAAGTAGCTCGGGCGCAGCTTGCTGCCGAACTCGGCCGCGAAGTCCTTCACGAACTTCTGGTTCTTCGGCGACGGATGCGCGTACGAATAGTGATGGCTGGTGAGCAGGCCCAGTGCCACGTCGCCGGTGGCGTCGAGATAGCTGTCGTCGGTCGCTTCGCCGGTGGCGTAGAGCTTGATGCCGGCTTGTTCCATGCCACGCTCCTTCCAGACCTTGAGGAAGGCCGGCGGCATCACGCCCGAGGGAAAGAAGAAGAACACCGCCTGCGGCTTGGCGTCCTTGATGCGCTGCACGTAGGCGGAGAAGTCGGGGTTGTTCATCGGCGTGCGGACTTCGCCGACCACCTTGCCGCCCTCGGCCGTGAAGGCCTTCTTGAAGGCGGTCTCGGCATCGACGCCCGAGGCATAGTCGGCGACCACCGTGTAGGCTTCCTTCACGCCCTGCCTGGCCATCCAGCGCGCCATCGGGTCGGTGAACTGC
>NZ_JBFUIU010000515.1:0-6587 GCF_056401695.1 Variovorax sp. P4_D9 | reverse complement strand
GGAGAGGACGGCAGCGAAGTGTGACCCTGATGTCCACCAACTGCGAGACGTCCAGGTTTTGGAAGTCGGTGTCCGAGAACGCCCGGGCTCGCAGGACCGTCAGACAAGCGTCGATGGCTTCCAGAACGGTCGCCTTGCTGCTGTCCCGGGACCAATGAGACAGTTGATGCCCCGGCGCAGGACACCAGCTCAACGATTCGACGCTCCTGTAGTGTTCGAAATTTCTACCTGCTTGATGCGAGTCACCCGGCCTCCGACAATGAAGAGTTAGCGGCCAGCATGTCTCTGTCGGGCTCTGACCCTGCCGTGAGCAGTCTGCGTGCTCGCCGGCCCGATCGGTCGCGTCACCGTTCCATCGGATGTTCAGCAGATCGGCGATCGTCCATCCCGCCCAATCGGCTCGGAAAGGGCGGACGCAGCCGCTCAAGTTGCGTGGCATCCGTCCCGGGTCGGACGCTGTAGGCAGCCGGCTTCTACTTTGGCTGCATCAACTTCTGGATTTCCTGTACGTGCTCCGTTGCACGCTGCGTCATATGGGCAATCGCGTCAACCTGCGACTTGTGCGCTAGCTCAGCCAACTCTTTCATGTCGGCCAGCGTCGTCTCGAAAACCTTGCGCACGACCTCGGTCTGCCTGGCATCATCCACGCCTCCGCTGCCCGGCGTCTTGACAGCTTCCTGAATACCCTGCATAGCCTCGGTCATCATTTCGGCCTGCTTGTTTGCTATCGCCTGCATCGATTCAAGAGCCGCCTTGTTCGCTTCAATGAGCGCCTCGACGTCCTTGCGTCGTGTCTCGACCATGGCCGTCATGTCGACCCCGGGCACCTTGAATTGCTCGAACATCTTCGTCACATCACCAAACGGATTGAACTCTGTTGCCATGTCATCTCCTTGTTGAGGGTCCGGCGCAGCGGCCGGCCACAGATCATTGCACGCCCGCGAGCAAAAAGCTCGCGATGCACTACTTGTGCCGTCCCCCAGGCCGGACGCGACCAAGCTGCTTCGTAGGAATCCGCCGCGCCCGGTCGAGCTCGAAAGGGGAATCCCATGGCAAATCCTAACTGTCGGAATCGATCTGGCCAAGAACGTCTTCGTGCGACCTGAAAGTCGCCTGAGTCTCTGTTTCACAGGAGTCATCTCCCGATGAAACCGGTTGTTCCATCAACGGTTCCCTATCCGGACATGCGAGGCTGCCTACGGCCTGGTGCGGAGCTCCGGAGACAATGTAGCCACCGAGCCATCGGTACGTGCGGCCGCAAGGCCAAGCGGAAACTGTCAGCACCGGGGCGGCAAGGACTAGACATGATGGTCTGAGCACGTTCACCAGAACTGTCAGCGGTCATATCCAATTTTGTCCGAGAAGAGGCCACTGCCCTGATCCAGCCGTAGCCCTCATCACTGTCTGAGGTGGTGGCAGCAGTTGCTCTCGGTCAGCGCGGCCGCGAGCAAGGCGCCCACGATCACGATCGCCGAGATCGCGTTAGTGACCGCCATCAGCGGCGCTGGCGACCTGAATCAAGAGTGAACCAGATTCAGGCACCTGCGCACTCTCGCTGGCTGGCAACTGACGAATGGCGATTTGTAGGTTCAGGCAGCAGCGCGATGACGGCCCGGCTGATATTCATGGGGTGCAGGCCATCGATGTTGTCCGGCGTGGGCGGCATCTGCATGGCGGTGGCCGGCGATGCGCTCCTCGTACCTCTCCGGCGCGGCGGCGGTTTCGTGCGCACATCGAGAAATGCCTTGTCTTGGCCCGCAACGGTGGCCGCTTCGTCGGTCGCGCGAGAGCAACTCTGCGATACCGCTGGCGTTGACGCAGGCACAGTTCGATACGCTGGTGGTGGCCTGCCTTGCGGGCGCTGCCCGGGAGGAGCGGATCACGTGGTTGTAGGATGAAAGCGATCATGCACGGCGCGCCTCTCGGGAGCGGCGGTACGCCATCCCAGTCGAGCAGAAATCTCCGCCGCCGCGTCGCGAACGGCGTGCGCAGCGCTGGAGTTCCAGTCCGCTGAAAAATTGTCGTGATGGCCCAGCGCGGTGATCACGATCACCGGTTCGCCTTCGTGATCGAAAACTGGAGCGCTAAAGGCATTGACGCCGGGGATGGGCTTGCCCTCGGCGCGCGCGACACCGTGTGCGCGAAGCTCTGCCACAGCTTCGCGCAAGTCCTTGGCCTTCGCCTTGAGCAAGGGCGCCTTGAGGCCCTCTGGATCTCCCAACGCCACTGCCATTGCCTTCTCGATTCGATCGGCGGGCAGGACGCCGGCGAAGGCGCGGCCGGTGGCCGTGCCCAGAATGGACATCACGGTTCCGGCGCGCATGGAGACGTGCAACGCCTCGCGGGCGTCGATCATTCGAATGATGGTCGGCCCGAAGTTGCCCCAGACCGCGAGCGCCACTGCATGCCCAGTCGATGTCGCGAGCGCTTGAGCGACGGGCAACGCGGCGCGGACTGGATCAAGCTGATGCAGGCATGTCAGACCCAATTGCAAAGCAGCCGGGCCCAAGGCATATCGGCCCGTCTCAGCCTCCTGCTCGATCAGTCTCAGCTTTCCGAAACTCACCAGGTAAGGGTGCGCGCGCGCCGCCGGCAGGCCGGATTGGCTTGAGAGGTCCCTGAGCGTCATTGGCGTCGGGCTGTTCGCCAAGGCAAGCAGCAGACGCCCACCGACCTCGATCGACTGGACGGCCCGTTGCTCCTTGTCTTCCTTGACCAGTTCTTCGGGATGGGTTGCGCGCATATCGCCTTCAAGGTTGCTTCCGAATCAGTTTGCCTAAACCGAAAGGATTTGTCACTGGCAAACCAGCTTTCTCCTCTGGCTGTCTCTCCGGGATCCCCAACGAGCAAGCCCCGTGCTAGGGAAAACACCTAGTTGGATCCATGCAAATGCATTTGCCATAGACAAATCTACAGCGAATAATGCAAACACATTTGGTTTAGACAAATTTCCACCACCGGAGACCCGCATGAACTCCCCCAAAAAATTCGCCTCCCAAGCCGACCTCGAGGAAAAGCAGGTCAGCTTCACGAAGCTTTCAGAACACGCCTACGCGTACACGGCCGAGGGCGACCCGAACACCGGCATCATCGTGGGCGATGACGCCGTGCTAGTGGCCGATACGCAGGCCACGCCAGCGATGGCCCAGGACGTGGTGCGCCGCATTCGTGAAATCACGGACAAGCCGATCAAGTACGTTGTCCTGACCCATTACCACGCGGTGCGCGTGCTCGGCGCGAGCGGCTTCAATCCGCAAGAGATCATTGCGAGCCAAGACACCTATGACCTGATCGTCGAACGTGGCGAGCAAGACAAGGCGAGCGAGATCGGCCGCTTCCCTCGTCTCTTCCGCGATGTTGAAAGCGTGCCGCCCGGCATGACTTGGCCGACCATGACTTTCACCAAGAAGATGACGCTGTGGCTCGGCAAGCTCGAGGTCCAGCTGCTGCAACTCGGTCGCGGCCACACCAAGGGCGACACGGTCGTCTGGTTGCCGCAAGACCGCGTGCTGCTCAGCGGCGACCTGGTCGAGTTCGATGCCACGCCTTATGCAGGCGACGCTTATTTCAAAGACTGGCCGCAGACGCTTGAGAACGTCGCCGCCCTGAAGCCGACCGCACTGGTCCCCGGCCGTGGCCCCGCCCTTCTGGGCGAAGAGCAAGTGGCGGCCGGTCTCAAGGCCACCGGCGGATTCATCGCCGACGTACGCGCCAGCGTCGAGGCTGGCGTTGCCGCAGGCAAGGACCTCAACGCCGTCTACAAGGAAACCTTCGCCAAGCTCAAGCCCAAGTACGGGCACTGGGTCATCTTCGATCACTGCATGCCGTTCGACGTGACGCGCTGCTACGACGAAGCCACTCGTTTCCCGGACCCGCGCATCTGGACGGCCGAACGCGACATCGAGATGTGGGAAACGCTCGAAGGCTGACCCGCAACGCACGCATCGATTCGATTGCTGCCTTTGCTGAAGGCAGCGCCAACCAGGCGTTCACGGGCATTTCCGGATGGCGCCACCAGGAGACAAAGTCATGCAACTCAACGAACTTGCGTCACGCAAGGGGGAAGCCGTCGACTACCAGAAACTGGAGTTCGACTATGTCCGCCATTCCGATCAGGATGCCGCCGTGCCGGTGCGGCGTCCTGTGGTGGTGGTCGGCGCGGGGCCGGTGGGCTTGGCGCTCGCCATCGACTTAGCGCAGCGCGATGTACCGGTCGTGCTGCTCGACAACGACAACACCCTTTCCACCGGCTCCCGCGCCATCTGCTTCGCCAAGCGCACACTCGAAATTTTCGACCGTTTGGGCTGCGGCGAGCGCATGGTCGACAAGGGCGTTTCGTGGAACGTCGGCCGCGTGTTCTTCAAGAATGAGCAGATCTACAGCTTCGACCTGTTGCCCGAGGCAGGACATGCGCGGCCGGCCTTCATCAACCTGCAGCAGTACTACGTGGAAGGCTTCCTGGCCGAGCGTGCGGCCGAATTGCCGTTGATCGACGTGCGCTGGAAAAACAAGGTCGCGGGCGTCGTGCAGCACGCGGACCATGTCACGCTGACGGTCGAGACCCCTGACGGTCCCTATCTGCTGGAGGCCGACTACGTCGCGGCTTGTGACGGGGGCCGCTCGAGCATGCGCCAATTGCTGGGCCAGGAAAGCAAGGGCCGCCAGTTCAAGGACCGCTTCCTGATCGCGGACGTGAAGATGAAGCTTGACAGGCCCGCCGAACGCTGGTTCTGGTTCGACCCGGAGTTCCATCGCAACCAGAGCGTGCTGCTGCACATGCAGCCCGACAACGTCTGGCGCATTGATTTTCAGCTCGGCTGGGATGCCGACCCTGAAGAAGAAAAAAAGCCCGAGAAGATCATTCCGCGCGTCAAGGCACTGCTCGGCGAAGACGCGCAGTTCGATCTCGAATGGGCGAGTGTCTACACGTTCTCGTGCCTGCGGATGGACCAGTTCCGGCATGGCCGCGTCTTCTTTGCTGGTGACTCGGCGCACGGCGTGTCCCCTTTCGGCGCGCGTGGTGCCAACTCAGGCGTTCAGGATGCAGAGAACCTGGCGTGGAAGCTTGCGACAGTGTTGCACCAGCAGGCGTCCGACGCGCTCCTCGACAGCTATGGCCACGAACGCGAATACGCGGCCGACGAGAACATCCTCAACTCGACGCGCGCCACCGACTTCATCACCCCGAAGACTGAGATCAGCAAGCTGTTCCGCGACGCGGTCCTGGAGCTTGCCAAGTCGCACGCCTTTGCTCGCACCCTGGTCAACAGCGGCCGGCTGTCAGTGCCTGCGACGCTGCGCACGTCGACGTTGAACACGCCGGACATGGATTCCTTCAACGGGCGCATGGTGCCGGGCGCTGTGGCCTCAGACGCTCCGTTGCGCCACGCCGAAGGCAAAAACGGCTGGCTGCTGCAGGAAGCAAGCGGTCCCTCCTTTACAGCGCTGGTGTTCGGCAGYGGTGACGCGGCAGACCGCTCGGCACGAGCTGTAACCGAGGCC
The DNA here is from genome assembly GCF_056401695.1 of Variovorax sp. P4_D9. Taxonomy (NCBI): domain Bacteria; kingdom Pseudomonadati; phylum Pseudomonadota; class Betaproteobacteria; order Burkholderiales; family Comamonadaceae; genus Variovorax; species Variovorax sp. P4_D9. Next base: position 1,085 of record NZ_JBFUIU010000515.1, on the reverse strand, counting down.
AGCGCCGCCGCAGGCGTGCCGGTCACGACCGTGCGTGTCCCGCTTGATGAGGCTCATGCACTGGCGGCCGAGCGCTACAACGCGCAGGCCGGTACGGTCTACCTGCTGCGACCCGACCAGCACGTGTGCGGGCGTTGGCGCCAAGCTGACGCGTCCATCGTTCACTCTGCGCTGAAACGCGCCCTCGCAAAAGCTTGAAGGAGTTTCCCATGTCGCAAGTCTCTCAACTGACGACCGCATCGAACTTCGATGCGCCGGACGATTTCTATGAAGCGCTGATTGAAGCGCACCAACGGCTCTCGACAGAGGAAAGCCACGCGTTCAACGCGCGGCTGGTGCTTGTCTTGGCCAATCACATCGGGTCACTGCCGGTGTTGCGCCAAGCGTTCACCGCTGCCAAACGCGGCTGACCAATTCCATCATTCCCAAGGAGACAACCCCATGATTCGCATTTTTCTTACCAGCCTCGCACTGGCCGCAACCAGTCACTTCGCAACCGCGCAGGAAAGCAAACCAATCGAGTGGGTGGTCGGTTATGCAGCAGGCGGAGGGTCCGACTCCGTCGCACGTGCCACCGCTGAGACGATGTCGAAGAATCTGGCACGGCCGATCGTTATCACCAACAAGCCCGGCGCAGCGACCAACATCGCCGCCGACTACGCCGCTCGCTCCAAGGACTACGGCAACATCATGTTGACGGCCGACTTCGCCACGCTCGCCGCCAACCCGTTCCTGTTTTCCAAGCTCAACTACAACGCCGAAAAAGATCTCGCGCCGGTGGGCATGCTCGCGCGCTTTCCACTGGTCCYGGTGGTTGGTCCGCAGGTGCCGGCGAAGAACTTCAAGGAATTCATCGCCTGGGCCAAGGCGCAACCCGGCGGCGTGAACTATGCATCTGCAGGAGCGGGAAGCCCCCACCACCTGGCGACCGAGTTGTTGCGAGAAAAGACCGGGGTTGCAATGACGCACGTGGCATACCGCGGTGCGGCGCCTGCGATGCAGGACATCCTGGGAGGACAGGTGCCTTTCATGATGGTCGATACCGCTAGCGGCAACCAGTTTGTGCTGGCCGGTAAGGTCAAGGC
>NZ_JBFUIU010000514.1:0-6610 GCF_056401695.1 Variovorax sp. P4_D9 | reverse complement strand
ATCATGTGGGCGCTCAAGCAGCCCGACATCGACTTCTTGCCGTCCGTCCGGGAGAGCGGGCTCGAACTCATTCGCGCCTTCAACCCGCGCAAGGGCGCAGCTCAAGAGATCAAACGCAACGCACGAGTGAAGGCCCGGGCGATCGCGGAGCAGGATCTCGGACCACTTCTCAACGGCCTCCTTGCAGCCCGCGGATCCCCCCAGTCGTGGGGCACCAAGACGACGGCCTGGCTGAACGCCGGCATCGCGACCGGCGCCCGCCCTGGGGAATGGGAAACCGCTTACTGGTTCGATCGCGATCGTCGGATCCTTCGGCTGCCCAACTCCAAGCTCAAGAAGCAAGCCGTGTTCGACTGGCAGCACATCCCAGAGCGGCTCCTGAACCGCGCGGATGCCGATCTTGCCTCGATGGCCGAGGCCGACCTGGAGAACGTYTCSGTCGTGATCACCGCGGCGAGGCGCCAGTCGGAAGCGCTCGCCAGGAACCTGGCCTTCTTCGACCATGCAGAAGCGCAGACTGACACGACGAACGAAGCCGCGATTGACAGCCTGCGCCGTCTGCGCGCCTGGGAGCTGCGCAACGCGGGCCTTGCCTGGCGCGACATCGAAGTGCCAGCCCGCTGGGTCGGCGCCGTCGACGCGCACCTCACCAACGTGCAGCAGTACCTGGCGGCCGCCTACGACGACCGGAGCTTCGAGCGCTTTTTCGACGGATGCCGAGCAGCACTTCGAAAGGCTTGTCTGCGAGCCTTCAAGGACGGCCGGCTCTATTCACTCTACGACACCCGCTCGACCGCCGCCGCCAACATGCAGGCGACCATCGGGCCCGAAGCCGCGGCGATGGTCATGGGGCACTACAAGAAACGGAAGCGGACGCTCTCCGAGAACTACGCCGGGTCCGATCGGGCGTTCCGTCGGGCCGGTCGGTTCGCACCGAGCCCGGCCGATACCCAGAACCAGCGCGACCAGGCGGCGGACCGAGCAGCGGAGCAGTCGGCCCCGGCGGACACGCCCGGATCTGGCGAAGCGCCCCCACCTTCCGCTACAGACGCACCGGCCGAATGAGCATTGTTGCGATCTTTGTAATCTATGAGCGAAACAACGTTCTTCACCATATCGTGGCCGGCAAGTCCGTCGCGCCGTAGCTTGTCGAGACGATGAGGTCTTGTTGGCGGGGCCCGATACGGGTAGCTCGCCGATGAAAAACCGCCCCTGCCAGTGACGGCAAGGGCGAAAGAGGTCGGTGGTCGACCCGTCGCAGTCAAATAAGACTAGCCACCGAACCTGCTGATCCACTCCGTTCCGCCTTCAACTTTTGGCCGCGTCCTGATCGACCTGCCAATCGGCGCAAAAATGCGGTCGTTGCTGTTGGATGCGTCTTCGGACCTCCGCGGCCGAAGGAATCACGCCTGCCTTTTCCAGGCCATCGAGAAACGAAGCCGTCGAGAGCAAATGCACGTTGCCCGGCACTGCGTACGAGAGTTCCCTATGAACCAGTCGTCTTCAATGAGCACGAGCATAGGGTCGCCTGGATTCGCCCGGCGAACTGAAATCACGAAGTTCGTGATCGCCAGCTCGCCCAAGTCCTGCGGCATGGAGACACGTTCTCCAGCTGCCGCGCCCACCGTCCACCGTCCACCACTCTGATCCCGACTGCAGCTGCGCGCCCGGCGGCCACGATGTGCCAGCCTCCCGGCCTTCTGAGGTAGCGTGAAGCCATCAAGGCAAGCCCTCCCCAACCTCAAAAGACACCACGAATTTCTTACCGGCCCCGTTCCCGCATCCGAGCCCCTCGCGCCGTCGGGATGCGCAACGCGGCCGTCGGGCGTTGCGAAGGGATGAGCGTCGCCACGCGAACCGGAGCGGGCCGCGCCGGCAAGGCCGATGCCGTGTTTGTCATCGTGACATTGCGCGGAGCGTTGTGTGCTGATGTGCTTTGTCTCTGTGGGAACCCGTTGAGGCATGCACCAAAAGAAAGTCCTCGCGGTTCGCACCGCGAGGACCAAATCCACCAAGGAGCGGTGGAGGAGACAACCGACGCACTCGAACCGGTCACGTTCACCCGAGGACGCAGCTTGTCTGATCACATGCAATCCTCGTGCCGCAACAGCGCCCGTCGCGAAGGACGCGCATTCCTCCTACGCGCCGCCGATTGATGAGCAGAGCACATCCTCATGGTACCAACAGATCGACGATGCGTTGCCGGTCGATGCCTGTTCTATCTTGCGTGCCGCAAGCTTCTCGAGAGTCAGTCGTCAGGCGTTCAGGTTCCATTTCGCCTGCACGGCGGCCAAGGCCCGCGACACCGTATCGCGATAGGCCGAGGCGTTTCCGAAACTGCGCATCGTCCAGTTGCATCCGTCCACTTCGGCACCGGGTGGCTGCGACCTGGGCTGCGGGACGTGGACATGTTCACCATCATCGATCACTTCGGCGTCGCTGTGGATGAGGCGCCAAACCTCCGCATGAATCTCGTCTGCCGTCTTCAGTTGTCGCTTCATGGTCTTCCCCGTGACTTGGAACCTGGCGTGAACGCCCGCCAAAGCAATAAACGAGCGGTCGGCCAGTTAAGCAAGCTCGGAGCGCACATGTGAGTCAGGACAGCGCCGCGCGCAATAGCGCACGCAACGCCGGCGTGGCGGAAAAGTAAAGCCAGCGGGCACCGTCGCTGCCGGCCTGAAGCCCCGACTCGATCCAGGCGAGGTCGTGGGGGGCTGGCCGTGGCCCCGGCTTGGACGAGCGACCTGGCTTCCGGCGGCGTCAGATGACCGACCCATTGGGTCGTCTGGGAGCGCTTGACCTTGCGGAGCGCAGCATGCATGTCGGGAGCCGTCGGGTTCATGTACGCATTTTCCTCCCGGGAGGTCAAGGCCGGGCGGACCTTCGATCAGGCACCGCTCATGCGCCTCCAAGAGGCGGGGGCGCCGAGCGCAAATCGGCCGACCACCATCGAAAATTTTCGTCGCCACCCGCACTTCAATTTATACTGGATGGATGAACAGTATTCCGGCGACCGCCTTGCTCGCGGCTTTGACGCCGGACGTCGTCGTCGTGCCCTTCGTTCAGGGCAAGCTGGCTGCCGGTTTTCCGTCGCCGGCCGATGATTTCTTGGTCAAACGACACGACCTCAATGAATTGCTGATCAAGCACCCGCAGGCCACCTTCTTCTGGCAGGTCAGCGGCCAGTGGATGCACGAAGCCGGCATCGATGACGGCGACATCCTGGTGGTCGACCGGGCCTTGAAGCCTCGACACGGCTGCATCGTCGTCGCCCAGGTCGACGGTGATCTCACGGTCAAGACGCTGCACAAGCGGGCGGACAAGGTGAAGCTCGTCCCGGCGAACCCGACTTTCCCCGAAATCACCTTCCGGGAGGGCCAGCAACTCATCATCTGCGGGGTCGTGACCGCCGCCATCAAGCGATTTACGCTATGACCGGCCCGCGTTTCGAGAACAGAGCGATGAGCTACCTGCTTCCTTGCGTTCAGCGTTGTGCCAGCCTCTTGCGTTGCCGCAAGTCGCCCAGGCACCCTCCATGTATGCCCTGGTCGACGGCAACAACTTCTACGTCAGCTGCGAGCGCGTGTTCAGGCCCAGTTTGCAGGGCCGCCCGGTCATCGTCCTGAGCAACAACGATGGCTGCGCGATTGCGCGCAGCAACGAGGCCAAGGCCCTCGGCATCGCGATGGGCGCGCCGTGGTTTCAGATTCAGCGCGAGCTCCCGGATTCCGGCGTGCTCGCCTTGAGCGCCAACTTCACCCTTTACGGCGACATGAGCAGCCGAACGATGTCGATCGCTGCGGGCCTGGGACCCGAGCAGGAGATCTACAACATCGACGAATCCTTCGTCGGGTCGCAGGCATCCGCGACCTCACGCGTCGGTCCCAGGCGGTGCGTGAACGAATCCTTCAATGGACCGGCATTCCCTGCGGCATCGCATCGGGGCGACGAAGACGCTTGCCAAGCTTGCAAACCACGTCGCCAAGTCGGCGGATCGCAAGCCCGACAGCTACCCGATCGAACTGGCCCGCGTCGCGAACCTCGCCGCCCTCCCCGCCAGCGACCTGGACGCCGTGCTGCAAGCCACGGCGCTGGGTGAGATCTGGGGTATCGGGAGCCGCATCGGCGAACAGCTTCGCGCAGAAGGCCTCACGACCGCACTCGACGTGGCAAGGCTCGACCCGGCGACAGTGCGCCGGCGCTGGTCCGTGATGCTCGAACGGACGGTGCGCGAACTGCAGGGGCAACCTTGCATCGGATTCGAAACTGTCGCGGCCGCCAAGAAGGAAATCGCATGCACACGCAGCTTCGGGCACCCCATCGAACAGCTGCGTGACCTGGTGGAAGCCGTGACGGATTTCTGCAGCCGCGCGGCGGAGAAGCTTCGCAAGCAGGGCGGCTATGCGGCGCAGGTCCTTGTGTTCATCCACACATCGCCTTTTCGGGAGCAGGACCGGCAGTACTCGCGGTCCATCACCGTGCCATTGCGCAGGCCGACGGCAGACACCAGCCTGATTGCGGCCTCAGCCATTCGCGGCCTCCACGCCATCTTCAAGCCCGGCTACAAATACGCCAAGGCGGGCGTCCTGCTGCTCGATCTTCAGGACGCCGCCGTTGAGCAGGGCGAACTCGCGCTGGACGAGCCCGGCAAGGATCTCAGCCATCTGATGCGTGCGGTCGACGCCATCAACCAGCAGCATGGTCGCGGCTCGATTCAGTTGGCAAGCGCAGGGATCACCGGCGCAAAGCGCAGGTGGGTCATGCGCCAGTCCCTCAAGACGCCCAACTACACCACCAGTTGGAGCGACTTGCCGGTCGCACGCGCATGATGAATGCGCATGAACCTGGAGGCGGTTCCCCGGTCAGCCAGAGCCAATCGAACGACACACCGAAGATGACGATCTTGGGTGGGTGCCAGGCGCGCCGTGCGCATGGAAGCTGCTTGTCGCGGGGCGCCATCGGATGCAAGCAAGGTGACCGCCGGCTTCTMCGAAGAGCGCCGCTGCCGCGAACCAAACAGCGCGCGCAAAGTTGCTACAGTCGYGCCCCAACCTGAACACTCAATGCGATCCTTCTTTCTTCCTGCCGCGCGCCATGCCCTGCTGGGCATCGCCTTTGCCCTTCTCGCTGGCTGTGCCAGTTCACCCAGCGCCCCGCTCTCCGGCTCGCAGATCGAAGTGGCCTTCTCGCCCGATGCGGGCTCCGAAACCCTCGTGCTCAAGGTCATCGACAGCGCCCGCAGTTCGATCCGGCTGGCCGGCTATTCCTTCACTTCGCCTTCGGTTGTTCGCGCGCTGACCGATGCGAAACGACGTGGCGTCGATGTGCGCGTGCTGGTCGATGACAAGGGCAACCGCGGCAAGGCGAACATCGCGGCGATGAACCTGCTCGTCGGGGCCAACATCCCGACCAAGGTGATCTCGACCTACGCGATTCACCACGACAAGTACATCGTGGTGGATGGCAGGCACACGCAGACTGGCTCCTTCAACTACAGCCAGGCGGCGGCGAAATCCAATTCTGAAAACGTGCTGGTGGTGTGGAGCAATCCGAAGGTGGCGGCAAGCTACCTCGCGCATTGGGAGAACCGGTGGGCCCAGGGCATGACCATTGAGATGACCTACTAGGCACCAGCAGGTTCGGTGGGAGTTTTGCCAAGGCCCATACGCCTCGCGTGCTGCAGGCTGAAGGGGGCGGAGCTCTTCAAGCTGTCCACGCCGGCACGCTTTTTGCCCCAGATGCCGGAATTGGACTGACGCTTCTCGTCGCCCCGCAGTCCCAGGGTTAACAAGAGTTCGCAAAGCCGCTCACGGGTCAGCGAGGATCCGGCGCGTCACATAAAAACCGGGCTTCAAATGGGAAGCGGCCCGGCTATCGGACCTGGCGCGCGCGAGTCGTCGAAAGATCCCTACCGCTTCAACTTCATGGGGCTGGGTGAGGCGGCACAAGAGCGCGACATCGGCGGCGCTTTGGTGCAGAACATCACGCGCTTTCTGCTTCATCGGCCTGTTGCTGCGCAAGCAGCGCAACCTCGTGGCCGAGTACGCACTGCGCGGCATCGACAGTCCGATGGGCGTGGCAGAGTACCATCTCATTGAGGCCCTGCCCGAGGCTAGCCGAAAGCCAGCCAAGCATCGAAGACATCGAGCGCGAACTGGGCAGTACGAGGGTCCATAAAGAACGCGAAATGCCTTTATCGCAAACGAACTTACCGTGTAGCCGGGCACAGTTGTTTCCCCGGCGACTCGAGCGCAAGGCATGCCGCGCCGGCCGTCGAGCCGGGAGACGACGAGGGCCGTGGAAGCACCCGCTCGACCCTTCTCCCAAAGTCATGCGTGTTGCCTTGATGCCTTGATGCACGGGTGAAACGATGCAACTCGACATCTTCGAACACGGCCGCGAGGTGATGCTGAGGAACGACGCTGTGCATGCGCTCGAGCGGCGCGACGCGTCGGCCGCTCTGCAAGCTTGCGATCGCCTTTCCCAAGAATATCCTGCCGACGACTCCTTACCGTCGCTGCGCGTTCTCACCGGCTACATCGAGGCCGCCGAAGTCGGCCGCGACGATGCGTTTCGCGACCACGAATCCTTGCGCGAGGCGCGACAGATG
>NZ_JBFUIU010000513.1:0-6611 GCF_056401695.1 Variovorax sp. P4_D9 | reverse complement strand
ATCCGGCTGCGGCCCCTGCAGTCCCGGCTCCGTCCGTAGCGGTCGCGCAAGAAGCGCCGAAGCCTGCACCGGCAGTGGAACCCCCAGCAGCCGTGCCCGTTGCGCCGCCGACACCGCCCGTGGTCGCGGCTGAAAAGCCAGCGTCCGCAGCGCCGTCGATGGAGGTCTCCAAGGTGGCTCCGGCCGCGGCTCCAGAGGCTGCAGCGCGGCAGACTCAAAGCGACGACAGCCAGTCTGTCCCGCCGGTCGCGAAGGCTACGCCCAACAAGCCAGAAAAGGCCGTTCGGGTGGCTGCCGCGCCAAAGAAGGCTGCAACGCCCGCGAAGGTTGCCGTTCGGCACACCCCCGCGGCGAAGCCCGTCCGCGACGCTGAAGCTCTGAAGCCTGCGAAGGGGAAGGGCGCATGCAGGGTCGAGAAGGACCCGACGCCTGACTCTAAAGAAATGCTGGCCGGCTGGAAGCTGCGCGGCACCTGGCCGAACCACGGTCCGAGCCAGCTCGCCTGGATCGCGGACGAGAGCGGCCGTCTCACGACCGTATCCGTGGGCACGCGCGTCTCCGGCGCCCGAGTCCTGTCCATCGGCGGGCGCGGCGAGGTGGTGCATACCACCGCCGGCCAGATCCTTCCCTGAGGTGCTGAGTCATGCCGGATTTCGCCTCATTCCTGAACGAGTTCGCCGCGCTCGGCAAGGCGTTCGTGCCCCTGGTCTACTGGGGTGCGCTGCTTGTCGGCTTCTTCTTCACCGGTTCGGCCATGCAGAAGATCGCCAAGATGGGTCACGACCAGGGCGGTGGCCAGCAGCCGACCTGGGCTGGCGTGGGAGGCAACCTGCTCGTCACGATCGGCTGCACGATGCTTTCGGCGTGGGTTGAGTCGCTCACGAAGGACTTCGGCGGGATTGGCGAAGACGTCGCATCGCAAATGGCCTACATGCGCGACGGCAGCTCGGGGTCGTTGAAGCCCCTGTGGAACGCGATCTATGCCTGGCTCTTCCTGCTTGGTGTCTGCGCGATCTTCCGCGCGTTCCTTCTTCTCAATCGCGCCGCTCAAGGACACGCCCAGGAGGGCGATGGCTTCTGGCGCGGGTTCTGGCACATCTTGGGAGGGGCAATCCTCGTGAACATCGCGACCCATTGATCACTCCTCTCTCCCAACACGTCACACCGTCTGTCTTCAAACTCTCTGAGGAGCAATCTTGAAAAAGCTGATTTCCAACCTGAACGTCCGCATCGCCATGTGCCTTGCAAACACCAGCGCCGTGGGCCGCAACGCTGCAGTTGTCGTCGCCACGACCGTCCTTGCGAGCCACGCTTTCGCGCTCGACGCCAACACCTCGGTCAACGGGATGATCAACCTGATGAAGCTGGGCATCCAACTCTTCCAATGGGCGATGGTCCTCGCCGGCATGGGCTCGATCTGCTACGGCCTGCTGAAGTGGAAGAAAAAGGGTCAGGACAACGGCGGCGACCAGGTCGAGGCCCGCCAGATCTGGATGCCCATCGCCGCTGGCGCCGCAATGATCTGCATCTGGGCGATCGTCGAGTTCGCGGTTACCGCAGCCGGTGGCAATACCTCCGATATCGGTCGTACGAATTCTTTCTAGATATGACTTGCTTTAATTATTCGCGGAAAACTACTAATACAATGGATAAACTGTAGTGCGCGAAGCGAGTTTCCTGCACTTTTGGGAATGCACCCATGCTGGTCGACGTCGGGGAGGGCTTCTGCTCTCCTGGCGGACGGCCATTTTTGTGCCTAAAGAATGTTCAAGCTCATCCCTGGTATCAAACGCAGCGTCTTCCGAGACAACGACCCGCGGGCTACACAAGCCGACGCGGTCTTTGTCGCGCGCCGCCCCCAGGTGCTTGAGAAGTCGCGGTACACGTGCCAAGGGTGCCTGTACCGATCGATGCAGACCCCGAAGAAGCCGACCAACCTTCAGGTGCATCACCAGGACGATGACCACCACAACAACGACGACAGCAATCTGGCGCCGATCTGTGGTCTCTGCCATGGCTATCCGCACCTTGGGTGCAAGACCACCTCGACCGGCGGCGGCGGTGGCCTGGCCTCGGACGCGCAGCTCGCGGCGATTCCCGAGCTGTCGGCGGCCGACCTGAACAACCTGCTGCGCGCGATCGGCGCGGCGATGGCCGACCCGAATGAAGCCGCTGCTGCAAAGCAGATCTACGAGATGCTCTGCGAGCGCGTGCGGCCGGTTCGCGCTGCGTTCGGTACCTCGAAGGCACTGGACTTCGCCGGAGCCATGTCCAAGCTGAACTCGATCGACTATGCGAACCGCGGCGACGCCGTGTTCGACCTGCGCCTGGTGTGGAAGCCCGAAGTCCTGAAGAAGGCCGGGGCCGACATGCTCRAGGATCATCCCTCAATGAAGCCGAGCACCTGGGCCGTCTCTTACGGCGACCTGGTGGACGAAGCGCTGGCAGCCCAGGCTCGAAGCGCGGGGAACGAAAGCTCGACATGGCAATAACCCAAGCCCGCCAAGGTTCTTACCGCAATGCCGCACCCACAGAGGAGGACCTCCCGACCGCCGTGGGCGCCGCGCCGGACTTCGGCGTTGCTCACTTCGATCTGCAGGACGTGACGTCTGGCGGCGTTTGCTACTCGACCAAGGGCGGCTTCCGGCGCTTCCAGTCGGGCGGCGACCTCATGAACCTCATCTGGGTGACGAACCTGGATATGGTGCCGAAGCAACTGCCCAGCCTGCGCTCGAACAAGTTCTTGCAGACCAAGCTCACGACGCTCGCCGAGGATCTCGGCGTCGAGCTCACCGGCTTCAAGCAGATGAACGGCGTCGACAAGGGCGGGATGGTGGACGTGGCCCGCGTGCTGAATCACACCCGCGACCTGGTCGTGACGGCCTATCCGTGGAAGGCTCCCGATCGCGAGTGGAACAAGCCGCGTCTGAGCGAGTGCATCTCGGAGCTTCTGCCTTCGGTGGAGCGCTCTGTGCCCCAGATCGAGGTCGCGCTGCGCGGGGCCTACCAGTCCTGGAGCAGCCCGCAGATGCAGCAGAAGATGATGTACGACCGCGGCTCGCGCATGATCTACTTCCGACGCAACCGCGTCCAGCATGCCCTGGACATCATGCGCACGCCGTTGCCGACCAACGGCTGGTACCAGCAGCCGGCCAAGGGACTGACGCTGGACATCCTGCTTGACCCGGGCCAGCCCACCCTCGTGGAAGTGGCGATCGAGTGGCGCCATGCGGATGCCGACCTGGTGTCGCTGATCGCTTTCGGTGCCGACGCCTCCAACACGTTGATTCGCCGCTGGGTGTCCCAGATCGAACTCACCTGGCTCTTGAAATACGCCCGGATCACGGTGCTGTCCGCCTACGCGGCGAACGCGGCCGCGTCGCTACCGTCGCAGCTTCAGCTTCCGAACGTGATCGCCGGCGATCCGATCTACCAGCTGTCCATCCCGCACGGCCTCGTGGCCGAAGCGCACTGGGCGGGCCTGGCTCGGCCGATCTACAGCCGCGTGAAGCGCCAAGCCGAGATCACCACGACTTCCGTCTGGTACCGGGCCATGGATCGCGCGATCTCGTTTCAGATGGCCCTTGCCGCGAAAGAGCTGGGCGGCAACGTGTCCGGCTACGGCTCGGGCGGCGTGCAAGTGCGCCTTGAAAACCTATCAGTACAGCAGCTTCTCGAAGTGGCCGATGCAGTCGGCGCCAGTCACCCCTGCCTGGCGTCCGAGATCGTCGGCCGAGAGAGGGGGGACTCTTGAACGCAGCAACAGCAACGATGGCAAAAAGTGGGTCGCGGCTCGCAGAGATGCTCGCGCAGGCGCCTGTTGCCGCCGGGCCGGAATATGCAAACTGGTTCACGAAGTGGTGCCAGAGTGGCGCTCGTGAGGAGAGCGACGGCCCCACGCGGCCGTTCGTCTTCAAGTCTCAGAAAGAGCGTACGGCCAGCGACGTCCTGGACGAGGACAACATGCAGCCCATGCGGAAGATGCTCTCGCATCATCCGGGCGCGCCCATGGCGTTCGCGGAGATCTGCCGGCAGTCTTCGGGCTTCCTGCGCCTTCGCGCGCTGATCGAGTACGTGAAGGTTCAATCCGACCGGCCCTCCGTGACGAACGCCAGCGACGAAGGCTCCTCGACGGCCTACGTCAGCCCGCTGCACATCAACGAGGTGATGCGTGATTTCGAGATCGAGGATTCCGACCAGGCCGAGCAGGAGATCGCACGGCTGCGGGGGGTTGCGCGTGAACGCGTGATGCAGGACCTGCTCGGAATTTCTGGTACGGCCTCTGAACAGGCTTTCGGCGCCGCGGCGGGTACGTGGCTTCGCAAGGAGTACACGCGGCGCCAGGCTGCCGAGAAGCTAGTGCGCGTAGCGTCCACCGCTGCGGCGTCCAGTTCTTCGGGCTCGAGCCGTGAGCGGGCGAACGACCAGGCCATTGCTCTCCCTACGGAGCGCCCAAGGCGTCTCGCCTTCCGTGCGGCTGGCCCGGCCAGCCCGGCCGAGCAGCAGCCGAGCGAGGCGGCTTCCGCGGCTTTCGCGGCAAGCACGAGCGCGCCGGCGGCCGAGCGGCCGTTCGGCTTCGGCTTCCGTCGGCCTGCGGGCTGACCGGACCCGATCCGAGCAGCGCCAACCTTCCACGCGCGGCAAGCGCACCAGACATCAGGACCCCATGCTCATCAACGCAATCGAGTCGTTCATCTACTGGGCCGGTTCCCAGCTCACCATCGGCGATACCGACCTGGCCTGCGACTGGCGCGCGCCAATCCAGACCGAGGCGGATGTCCCCGCGGAGATCATGGCGCTGAAGAGCGGCAGCGTGGTCTCGTTCATCGAGATCAAGGGCATCCGCCGCTACGTCGGCGCGAAGGAGTTCGAGAAGCTGGCCGAGAACCTGGCCACGATCCTCTCGAACCGGATGAAGGCGGGCAACGGGCGCAACCACAGTATGACGTTCTGCTTTCGCAGCGATCCTGCTGGCTCCGTCCGCCTGGCGCGCGAGCTCATGGCGCCCATGTCCACGACCGCCAAGCGCCTCGGCATGACGGAGACCGCCTTCTTCGACGCGCGCGTCGAGGAGCTGGCGCGGGCCTGCACGGATGAAGCGGTGTACCTGGCCGTCTTCACCCATCGCGCGGGTATGAACGCCAACGAACAGGCGAACCTGGTCGAGCGCCAGAAGAAGGCGGCTGCCGAGTTGCGCAACCGCAAGGTGAGCGTTGCGTACAACGACACGTTCTCGCAATCGCTGGCGCAGCCGTCGAACCTGCTCGTGACACGCCACAAGTCCATGGTGGAGAACTTGGTGAAGGATCTCTCGGTCGAGATCAACACCGGCGGTACCTACCTGCTCGCCAATACGATGACGGTGCGGGAGGCTGCGAACATGGTGCGACGCGTGTTCGATCACACCGACTTCCCGTCGACCTGGGCGCCGCGGTTCCTCGGTGACAAAAATGCCATGCCGGCGACCCCGATCCGACGCGCCGACGAGGCTGCGGTGATGCCGGTCGCACTGTCGCGTCAGATGATCCCGGCGAGCTTCAAGGAGGAGTTCAAGGCCTTCGAGTTCGCTCGCCAAGGCTCCAACCTCACGGCGAGTGTCGTCGTCGAGGTGTTGCCGGAGGAAGGCTCCCAGCCCTTCAACAAGCTCATGGAGAAGCTGGGACGCACGATTCCACTGGCGTACTCGCAGGACGTGCTCCCGTCGGGCCTCGAGTTTCGCAAGTCCGACCAGTTCTTCGGCAGCTTCATGGCCGCGATGGGCGACTTCAACAAGGGCATCAAGCGCGGCTGGGACGAGCTGAAGAACCTCGAGAAGGAGGGCGGCTACGTCGCGGYGACGCGCATGACGATGACCACCTGGGCGAAGACCGAAGAGCAGCTGCAGTTCCAGGTCGAGTACCGGCGCAGCTCGATTGAGGCCTGGGGTTCGACCGTATGCTCGAACGAGACCGGAGAGCCGGCGCTCGCAGCCATCTCGACGGCCGCGGGCTTCTCGCGCGCCAGCTCGGCTCCCTACCTGCCGGCACCGATCGGCGAGATCACCCGGATGTCGCCGGTCGTGCGCGCTGCGTCGATCTGGAAGGACCGGCCAGCTGATCGCCTCGACCCTCGAGGGCCGGCCTTATCCGATCGCGCTGGGCTCGGGCATGCAGGCCTCCTGGGCAACCGTGGGCTTCGCACCGACTGGCTCGGGCAAGTCGTTCTTCATGAACCTGCTCAACTCGGGGCTGCTCATGGCGCCAGGCGCGCAGGACGTGCCGTATGTGACGGTCGTCGACGTAGGCCCGAGCTCGAAGCTGATCATGGATCTCTACCGAGCGATGCTCCCCGCGAGCAAGCGCGACCAAGTCGTGTCCATCCGGATCAAGAACTCTCCCGAGTACACGGTCAACCCGTTCGACACCTTCCTTGGGCTCGACCAGTGCACCGAGCAGGACCGGGACTTCATCGTCGCCGTTCTGGGCACCATCTCCCCGGGCCTGGGCGCGGAGGCGGACAAGTTCTTCCAGAAGCTCATCGCCACGGCCTACGACCGATTCTCGCGCGCGTCCTCGGATGCCAAGCCCTGGCAGAACGCGATCGATCCCGAGGTCGGCGCGCTGTATCAGCAG
>NZ_JBFUIU010000512.1:0-6636 GCF_056401695.1 Variovorax sp. P4_D9 | reverse complement strand
ACTTCGCCCAGCGCGCCGGGGTGAGGCGCAGCGAGCCGCTAGTTGCCTTCTGATCCTCGGGCAGCGTCGGCCGACCTCGGCGCTTCGCCTCCTCACGTTCCTGGTCGGTCATGGCGCGCACCCAAAGCCAATGACCGCGATCGCGTTAGCGCGCTTCTGCTGATCGAGCGCAGCCGGGACGCGCCACCCGATCATCGACTTGAGCAGGCCGGAAGATTCCCAGTAGCGAATAACTGGGCGCATGTGCTGCAGGGCAAATCGGTCCATGGATTAAATGTACCCCATTTATCCTTAATGTGGAAAGTTTTTGGGGTACTTTTATTCTCACAAACCCTAGATAGACCTGCCGGCAGCCTGGACGGAAACATTCCCCCCGCGAGAAGCGATCCCGCCACAGCCCGGAGGGAAAGCCCCCCTCGTCGATCAGGCCGCCTTGAGTGGGACCACCTTGCCGCCCTCGCGCTGCACTGGCGTGTCGCAGTAGTAGTCGGCCCACCCCTGCATCATTGCGACCCGCTTCTTCAGCAGGTCCCGCGGCGGTACGCGGCCTCGGCGCGGCAATGCGCCCGGCGTCGCTCGGCCTGAGCTTCCCTTTCGGGCAGCGATCTTGCCCCTTGAACCTATATCCACATCTGACCGACTGACGGATAGTCGCGATGTGCGCCGAATAGATCGTAGGCGGCAGCGGCGCGCACTTCATGGTCCTAGGGCTGGACCGTCGTCGACATGAAGCAGGACTGGGGCGTCGAATTTCCGTCCCAGA
Source organism: Variovorax sp. P4_D9 (assembly GCF_056401695.1). Classification (NCBI taxonomy): domain Bacteria; kingdom Pseudomonadati; phylum Pseudomonadota; class Betaproteobacteria; order Burkholderiales; family Comamonadaceae; genus Variovorax; species Variovorax sp. P4_D9. Next base: position 5,873 of record NZ_JBFUIU010000512.1, on the reverse strand, counting down.
AGAAATGAGTCGAACGAACTTTTGAGGAATGATCATGGGAAGAATTGCACTCTTATCCACCGGATGGATTCTTGCCCTGGTGTCCGGCCTTGCGTCGGCCCAGGTTGGCGGCGGTAGCGAGACCAAATGCGAACTCCAATACAGGACGTACAAGCTGACGGCCGACGCCGACTACCAGTTCTGCGTGACTGCTTCGGGGAATAACTGCCAAGCCCAACTCGATGCGGCTCTCAGGCGTTGCAGCGCTGCCAACGATAGTTGCCAGGACTAGCCTGACTTTCCACGCACCTGAACTTGACTAAGCCGAGCGCGGCGAACTCGCCAGAGGGCCGCCGCGGTGGCTTGGCTTGGGCTGATCCTTCCGCTGCCGTTCTGAGAGATGAGGGCGGGATGACGTTAGCGGACCACGTCGGCCGCCATGGCGGGCGTCGCCTGGGTGTCGGCCACGAACACGCAGTCGTCGCCGATCACGATGCCGGTGTTGGGGTCGCCCTCGGCCGTGTAGGCCCAGGCGTGCTCGGAAATCTGGCTGAAGGTGATCTTCTTTTCTTCCAGGTCGGCCTGGCTGGCGAAGGTCTTGCTCGTCGTATGCATCATTGCGCCTCCACACCCAGATCGCGCATCCGCTTCGTGATCACGTTGAATTCATCCTTGTACGACGCCGCGAACTGCTCGGGCGTGCTGTTCATCACCTCGAAGCCACGGCTGACGAATAGCTGGCTGACATCGGGCGAGCCGACGATGGCGCGAACTTCCTTGGCCAGCTTGTCGATGACAGGCTGCGGCGTCTTGGCCGGTGCCAGCAGGCCGATCCAGACGTTGGTGTCGTAGAGGGGGTCCTTGAAACCCAACTCATTCATGGTCGGGACCTGCGGCAAAGAAGTGGAGCGCTGACGCCCCAACACTGCGAGCGGCACTACCTTGCCCGATGGCACATGCTGCATTGCGCTCGCCACGGACGAAAGGCCGACGTCGATCGTGCCCGATAGCAGGTCGGTCACCACCGGCCCTTCGCCGCGCTGCGGCACATGCACCATGCCGGCACTCAGTCCGCGATTGAGACTCTCGCCGGCCAAGTGGCCGAGACCGCCTACGCCCCAGGAGCCGTAGCTCAGCTTCGCGTCACCCTTGGCCACCTTGGCCTTCAAATCCTCCATGCTCTTGATCCCGGTCCCGGGGTGCGTGGAGATCAGCGCCGGGCTGCGCACCACCTGCGTGACGCCGACGAAATCCTTTTGCGGGTCATAGGCGAGGGTCTTGTACAACGCCGTGTTGTTGATCTGCGAATCGGTGATCGTCAGCAGCAGCGTGTAGCCGTCGGGCTTGGAACGCCCAACCTCTCCTGCGCCGATGGCGCCAGCCGCCCCTGCCTTGTTGTCCACCACCACCGCCTGCCCCATCGATTTCGACAGGCGATCGCCAATGGTGCGCGCGACGAAGTCGGTCGCGCCGCCAGCCGGATAGGGTACGACGATGCGGATCGGCCGCGAGGGGTAGTTTTCCTGCGCCGCGATGGGCAAGGCCAACGTCATCGCTGCGCATGCGGCAGCCATCATCTTGAACATGTTTGTCTCCAGTAGTTGGGGGTTGTGGATGAGGGAAATCGTCAGAGATCGAGGACGAGGACCGCGCTGCGCGCGCGAGATACACAGGGCAGGATGCACTTTTGGGCCTCGCGCTCCTCGTCGCTGAGAACAAAGTCGCGGTGCTCGGCCTCACCCTCGAGCAGTGGTATTTCGCAGCTGCGACACATCCCTTCGCGACACGAGAAGGGCACGCAGACGCCCGCGTCTTCAAGAGCCTCCAGCAAGCTCTGCTGCAGCGGGACCTCAACTTTCTTTCCGCTGCGATGCAGCACCGCAATGAAGGTGCCGTCCGGTGCAGCAGGTGTGGCTTGCTCGAGCGGCGCGAAGCGCTCGAAATGGGTGGCCGCCTTGGCGATACCGACTTCAGTCGCCGCTGCCCCGACTGCGTTCATCAGTCCCTCGGGGCCACAGCAGTAGACGTGGGTGCCCTCAGCGGCACTGCCTAGCCAGCCCGTCAGATCGAGCGGAGTGCCCGCTGCTTCTTGGTCCACATGCAGTTGCACACGGTCGTCATGGCGCGCCAGCGTCCAGGCATAGGCGGCGCGGGCCCGCGTGCGCACGCAGTACAGCAGCTTCCACGGCCTGGCGTTGGCCTCGCACCAGAGAATCATGCTCAGAATGGGCGTGATCCCGATGCCGCCGGCCACGAACACATGCTCGGTCGCGGCCGGGTCGATGCCGAACAGCGCACGCGGCTCACCCACGTCGAGCACATCGCCCACGGCAAGGCGCTGGTGGACGAAGGCCGAACCGCCACGCGAGGCCGGCGCCAAGCCCACCCCGAGCACGTAGCGATGGCGTTCCACAGGCGAGTTGGCCAGTGAATACTGGCGGCACATTTCGCCAGGCAGCCGCAGGTCCACGTGGGCGCCGGCGGTGAAGGACGGCAACTCTGCGCCGTCCTGCGAACGCAACTCCAGGCCGAGCACATCCTGCGCCTCTTGTGTGAGGCGGGTGATGACGAGTTTCATGGCTCAGACCTTGGCGGGTTCGGGCGGCGCCGCGGTGGCACTACGGATTGCAGCTTCTTCGACCGCCTCCTCTTCCAGACGGCGCGAGACCAACCAGCGGAATTGGTTCAGAGCGGCGTCGATTCCGAAGGCCACCATCTTGAAGTCGGGTGCCAGCGCCAGACTCTTTTGCTGCGCGGTGATGATGTCGCGGTCTTCGGCGAACGCGTCCACCACCGACTGGTGGATCGAGCGCGTGACTTCGGGCTTGTCGATGGAGAAGTTGTGAGGATGCGCGAAGAAGTAGTGGGTCGAGTTTTCCGTCTCTGGGGTGATGGCTTGGCAGCCGCGAAATTCAATCCCGCCCTCGCGATTGCCCTCAGCGGCGCCCTGGCCGGTAAGCGCCATGCCGGAGTCCATGAGCAGGGTGGCCGGTATGGTGAAGTTGTAGACGTTCCAACGATCGACCTTGCCGCCCCAATCCTTGACCGCTTTGGCGAACGGCGGAGGTTCGGTGTTGATTGCCCAGCGGGTGATTCGTATCCCGTTGTCGATGCGTTCGACCTTGGGTTGAGCGGCCGCGTAGTCCGCACTGCCACCCAATGTTGTCGGGTGCACGAAGGGAAGATGGGAGAAGTCCAGCAGGTTGTCGCAGATGAGCAGGTAGTTGACGTCGTAGTGGATGTAGCCGTCCAGACTTCGCCAGTGCGGGTCATCCAGCCACTGGGTGTCGGGGATCAGCGCCGGATCGGCCTTGTCCGGGTTGCCCATCCAGATCCAGACCCAGCGGTTTCGCTGCTCCACAGGAAAGGTGCGGACCTTGGCCTGGATAGGAATGCGCTTCTGGGCCGGGGCCTCGATGCACTGGCCGGATTCGTCGAATTTCAGCCCGTGATACATGCAGCGCACGCAATTGCCTTCACGCCGGCCTACCGACAGGGGCGCACCGCGATGGCAGCAGCGGTCCTCCATGGCCACGACCTCGCCGTCGTCCTTGCGGTACATGAGAACGGGCACGCCGATGATCGTGCGGGCGAACAGGCCCTCTTTCGTGACCTCGTTGTCCCAGGCAGCTACATACCAGGTGTTTTTGATGAACATGGGGTGTCTCCTTTTGTCGTTTCGCCGTACTGCGCGACGGCATGGACGAAGATTAGGACTAGGGTTCTCATGTATCAACAACATTGCAGTCATTCTTAGAATGAGCCGTATGCATGCCGAGAACCTCGACCTAAACCTGCTGGCGATCTTCGATGCCATGTTTCGCGAGGCGAACGTCACCAAGGCTGCTCAGGGTCTTGGGTTCACCCAGAGCGCGATGAGCCATGCGCTCAATCGGCTGCGCGCCTTCTTCGACGACCCGTTGTTCGTCAAGGTAGGCAGCCGCATGGAACCCACGCGCAAGGCAGAGGGCATGCGTGGGGCGGTGGTGGAGGTAATGTCCACTGTGCGCCAGCAGATTCTGGCCGGTGCCCGCTTCGAACCTACGCTGGCACGGCGCACCTTTACCCTGTGCATGACCGACATGGGAGAACTGGTCTTCCTGCCCCCCCTGCTTGAGCGTTTCAAGAAGGAGGCCCCTGGATGCTCGCTGCGCACGCTGCAAGTGCCCCTCGAGCAAGTCGAAGGACTGCTCGCCTCAGGTGAGGCCGATCTCGCAGTTGGATCGATCCGCGCTGCGCCCGAGGGACTGTTCCATCAGCGCCTGTTCCTACACTCCTTTGTGACCATCGCGAGCGCCCGTAACAAGGACATCGGCTCCACACTCACGCGGGAGCGTTTCGAAGCAATGCGGCACATCGTGGTCTCGCTCACCGGCCATTCTGCGGAGAGCTACGACAAGGTACTGGAAGATCAAGGTATCCGGCGCACCGTGGCCGTGATGACACCGCACTTCCTGTTAGTTCCGCTCCTGATGGATCGGCATTCGGATCTTCTCGCCACTGTGCCGCGTGAGTTGGCGGAAGTCTTCGCCCGCCTCGGGACGGTTCGCATGTTTGATCCGCCCGTGCCGGTGCCACAGTTCCAACTCAACCAGCATTGGCATCCACGCTTCCATCACGATCCGGCTGTCATCTGGCTCCGTGATGTGATGAAGGGTACGTTTGAACACTACCCGCACATCATCACGAAAGCGGGTCCCCCCGCCGTCAAGAAAAAAAGTCGAACCGGGACGAGATGACACTCAATGCGAAGTCGCTCGCCGACGTGAGACATTGCTGTGAGGGCGCCGCCAACGTCGCACCGGGCACTGGACTAGACCGCTCGCACCGCTCGCGTTAGCCCGCCGCTGAGCCCGCGGCGGATGGCAAGCATTCGCCCCGGTCTATGTTGCGGAGCGAGGCAATTGGCCTCGTTCTTCGACAGGAGCACGATCATGACCCCAGCGACACCAGCGGTCTCTGCGTTGCGCCAACGCATGCTCGACGACATGCGCATGCGCAAGCTCGAACCCAAGACGCAATCCACCTACATTCGCGCGGTACGGCACTCGCCGGCTTTTTTGCAGCGCTCTCCCGACACTGCAACCGCGGAGGATCTGCGGCGCTTCCAGTTGCACATGGTCGATCAGGGCGTCTCGCCGATCACGCTCAATGCAACCATCACCGGCTTGAAGTTCTTCTTTGACAAGGAAGACCCTCGACTTCCACACACCGGCTGAGATGTTCAGCCAAATCGTTGCATCGACCGGTTGAATCCGCACTTGCCAAGCTGAAGTTCAGGGCACGAAGTCGGAAGTCAGCAGTGGGCCCTGACCGCCTTTTCGAGACATTTGGAAGCGGCCGTTGACACGCGCCACGGTCCTGACCAACAGCGATCCGAGCACTGCGCCTGTCCCAGATTTCCTCAACGATGTCGGCGAAAGTCAAGTCCCGAGGTAGACCAGCCTGTCGTAAAGAAAAGCACGAGCGTCAGCTTTGAGCGGTCGCCGACGTTCGCCCAAAAAATTCGATCGGCGGCAACCAGTCTTGACTTGCCCTTCGCATTGCGCAGACCAAGGTCCGCTGATGGCCGATTGTTGCCGGTCGAGCGGTCAGTGCACCCGATTCGAGATCTGGTCTCCAGACCGGCGACCATGGGTCCACCCCACTGCTGTCCAAGACAGGCGAATCCGGCGGATGACATGCTGAACTGACGCGGGTTCCGGACGGCTTGTGTGTGGATTTCAGGATCGTGCCCCCATGGGTGCTGTCCAACATCAAGTGAATGCGAATGCGCCCTGGGGTGATTCGTCGGGATCGGGCGGCGCTGTGAACGGCTCGTCGATCCACGCCATCAGATCACGGTGGGTAAACAGATTCATGCGCAGCAGCGCCACCAGGTTGGCCATGCTCCA
>NZ_JBFUIU010000511.1:0-6637 GCF_056401695.1 Variovorax sp. P4_D9 | reverse complement strand
CGGCCAGGGCGCCCATTTCGCGCGCGATGGTCTTCACCAGCGTCGATTTTCCCTGGCCGTTCGCACCCAGGATGCCGATGCGCTGGCCGGCCAGCACCGAGCGGTTGACGCCGTGCAGGATGGTCTTGGGCGCTTCGCCCTCGACCCGGTAGCCGAAGCTCGCGTCGCTGATCGACAGCATCGGGTTCGGGATGTTGCCCGGCTCCTTGAATTCGAAGGTGAAGTCGGCCTCGGCCAGCAGCGGCGCGACTTTTTCCATGCGCTCGAGCGCCTTGACCCGGCTCTGCGCCTGCTTGGCCTTGCTGGCCTTGGCCTTGAAGCGGTCGATGAACTTCTGCAGGTGGGCGATCTTGTCCTGCTGCTTGGCGAAGGCCGACTGCTGCAGTTCCAGCTGCTGTGCGCGCAGGGTCTCGAAGGCGCTGTAGTTTCCGCCGTAGCGCGTCAGCTTGGCATGCTCGATGTGCAGCGTGACGTCGGTCACYGCGTCGAGGAACTCGCGGTCGTGGCTAATCACGATTATGGTGCCGGCGTACTTCTGCAGCCAGGCTTCGAGCCAGACGAGCGCGTCCAGATCCAGGTGGTTGGTGGGTTCGTCGAGCAGCAGCAGGTCGCTCGGGCACATCAGCGCGCGCGCCAGTTGCAGCCGCATGCGCCAGCCGCCCGAGAAGCTGTTGACCGGCTGGTCGAGCTCGTGGGCCTTGAAGCCCAGTCCGAGGATCAGCGACTGGGCGCGCGGCACCGCGTCGTGCTCGCCGGCATCGGCCAGGTCGGTGTAGGCATGGGCCAGCGCCATGCCCATCTCGTGGTCGTCGGGGTCGGCCTCGTGGCCGGCTTCGGCACTGGCCAGAAGCTCGCGCAGTTCGACCAGCCGGGTATCGCCACCGACCACGAAGTCGGTCGCCGGCTCGTCAGTCTCGGGCATGTTCTGCGCGACCTGCGCCATGCGCCATTGTTTCGGCAGCGAGAAGTCGCCACCGTCTTCATGCAAGGTGCCGTTGAAAAGCGCGAAGAGCGTGGATTTGCCCGCGCCGTTGCGTCCCACCAGGCCGACCTTCTCGCCGGGGTTGATGGTGACGCTGGCGCCGTCGAGCAGCACTTTGGCGCTGCGGCGCAGGATGACGTTCTTGAGAGTGATCATTTCGGTGCCCGCCGGTTGGCGGGCAGGTCAGAGAAGGGATTCGCGCGGGACCAGCAGCACCTGGTCTTCACCCGCGCTGGTGGCGAGCCACACTACCTCGAGCTGCGGAAAGGCAGCCTCGAAGTGCGCGCGTTCGTTGCCGATTTCGAGCACCAGCACGGCGGAGTCGCTCATGCGGGCCGGTGCGTCGGCGAGCAGCCGGCGAATGAAGTCCATGCCATCGGCGCCGCCGGCCAGGGCCAGCTCGGGCTCGGCGCGGTACTCCGCCGGCAGCGCGTCCATGCTGGTCGCGTTGACGTAGGGTGGATTGCAGAGGATCAGGTCGTAGGGGCCGTCCGCGCTCGCGAGACCGTCCGACTCGATGAGCCTGATGCGATCGTCGAGCTGATGGCGCGTGACGTTGATGGCGGCCACCTCGAGCGCCGTGGTCGACAAATCGGCGGCGTCGACCTGGATGTCCGGATAGGTCAGCGCCGCCAGCACCGCGAGGCTGCCGTTGCCGGTGCACAGGTCGAGCACCCGGCGCGTGTGTTCGCCCAGCCAGGGGTCGATGCTGCCGTCGGCCAGCAACTCGGCAATGAAGCTGCGCGGCACGATCGCGCGCTCGTCGATGTAGAAGGGCACGCCCTGCAGCCAGGCCTCCCTGGTGAAGTAGGCGGCGGGCTTGCGGGTTTCGATGCGCTGCGAGAACAGCTCACCGATGCGGGTGGCATCGGCGGGCGACACCGGGCGCTCGGCCACGGCATCGAGCTCGTCGAGCGGCAGCCCCAGGCGCCAGAGCACCAGCCAGACGGCTTCGTCGAAGGCATTGTCGGTGCCGTGTCCGAAAGCCACGCCGGCGTCGGCCAGCTGCTTTGCGCCGGCCTCGATGAGTTGCATGACGGTGCTCATGACAAGAGCAGCGTTTCGAGCCGGTCCAGCGTGCGGCGGTAGATGTTCTTGAGCGGCTCGATGTCGGCCACCACGATGTGCTCGTCGATCTTGTGGATGCTGGCGTTGACCGGACCGAGCTCGACCACCTGCTTGCAGATCTTGGCGATGAAGCGGGCGTCGCTGGTGCCGCCGCTGGTCGACAGCTCGCACTCGATGCCGGTCTCGTCGCGGATGGCATGCTGCACGGCCTCGACCAGCGCGTCAGGCACCGTGAGGAAGGGCAGGCCGCCGACCGTCCAGGCGAGCGTGTAGTCGAGGCCGTGGGCGTCGAGCACCGACTCGACGCGCTGTTGCAGCGATTCGGGCGTCGACTCGGTCGAGAAGCGGAAGTTGAAATCGATCACGGCCGCACCCGGGATCACGTTGCTGGCCCCGGTGCCCGCATGGATGTTGCTGATCTGCCAGCTGGTTGGCTGGAAGTGGTCGTTGCCGGCATCCCAGCCGCCGGACGTGTTGATCGCGACCAGTTCGGCCAGCGCCGGCGCGAACGCATGCACCGGGTTCTTCGCCAGGTGCGGGTAGGCGATGTGGCCCTGCACGCCTTGCACCGTGAGCTTGCCGCTCAGGGTGCCGCGGCGGCCGTTCTTGATCATGTCGCCGCAGCGCTCGACCGAGGTCGGCTCGCCGACGATGCAGTAGTCGATCGCCTCGCCGCGCGCGGCCAGCGTGTTGCAGACCACTACCGTGCCGTCGACGCCGGGGCCTTCCTCGTCGCTGGTCAGCAGCAGCGCCAGCGTGAGGCGCGGATCGGGCGTCGCGGCCAGGAACTCCTCGATGGCGACCACGAAGGCGGCCAGCGAGCTCTTCATGTCGCAGGCGCCGCGGCCGTACAGATGGCCCTCGCGGTGCGTCGGCGTGAACGGGTGGCTGGTCCACTGCTCGAGCGGACCGGTCGGCACGACGTCGGTGTGGCCGGCGAAGGCGATGGTCTTGGTTCGCTCTCCGGCGCCGGGCCGCACCGCCCACAGGTTTGTGACCCGAAAGTCGGCCGGGCCGCTTTCGATGGTCTCGAGCTTGAATCCGAGTCGCGCCAGGCGCTCGCCGAGGATCTGCTGGCAGCCGCCGTCGTCGGGGGTGACCGAGGGGCGGGAGATCAGTTGTTCGGCAAGCTGGAGCGTTCGGGACATCGATGCGGGGCAGGTGGCTCAGGGACGCACGTCGAGCGTAATGTCCGTGAAGGTGGGTTCCTCGACCTGGTCGAGGAGGGAGCGTTCTTCGTTGCGCGTGGGCGGCGCCTTGCGGTTCTGCAGCCGCCACATCAGGTTGGTCGGCGAATCGGCCTGGGCCAGGCCTTCCTCGCGCGTCACCAGGTTTTCGGTGATGAGCCGTGCGATGTCTTCCTCGAAGGTCTGGGAACCCTCGGCCATCGATTGTTCCATGGCTTCCTTGACCGCCGAGAAGTCGCCCTTGCCGATCAGCTCGGCCACAAGCGCGGTGTTGAGCAGCACCTCGAGGGCCGGCACGCGGGCGCCGCCGGGCGTGCGCAGCAGGCGCTGCGCGACGATGGCGCGCAGCGCCCCGCTGAGGTCGCCCAGCAGCGTGGCACGCACTTCCACCGGGTAGAAGCTCAGGATGCGGTTCAGCGCCCGGTAGCTGTTGTTGGCATGCAACGTGGCGACGCACAGGTGGCCCGACTGCGCGTAGGCGATCGCGGCGGTCATGGTCTCGCGGTCGCGGATCTCGCCGATCTGGATCACGTCGGGCGCCTGGCGCAATGCGTTCTTGAGCGCGATCTCGAGCGACTGGGTGTCGCTGCCGACGTCGCGCTGGTTCACCATCGACCTCTTGTTGGTGTAGGTGAATTCGATCGGTTCCTCGACCGTGAGGATGTGGCCGGTGGCGTGCTCGTTGCGGTAGTCGAGCATCGAGGCCAGCGTGGTGCTCTTGCCGGCGCCGGTGGAACCGACCATGAGGATCAGGCCGCGCTTCTCCATCACCAGCGTCTTGAGGATCTCGGGCAGGTTGAGATCTTCGAAGCTCGGGATGATCGAGGCGATGTGCCGCACCACCACTGCGTAGCTGCCGCGCTGGCGCATCGCGCTGATGCGGAAGTTGCCGGCGCCCTCGAGCGCGATCGCCATGTTGAGCTCGCCGGTGCGCTCCAGTTCGGCGATGCGGGTTTCATGCACCACTTCGCCGAGCAGGCCCAGCGGCGCCTCGGGTGGCAGCACCTGGGCGTTGATCGGCATGCAGTTGCCGTTGATCCGGATCAGCGCCGGAGAGTTGGCCGAAAGATAGATGTCTGAAGCCTTGCGTTCGGCCATCAGACGAAGAATTCGCTCCATCGTGCTCATCGGCTTTCTCTCCTCAGCGTTGTGGGTCTTGAACTCGGTTGTCGACGGGCCGCCCCCTCAGGCGGCCGGCTTTCTTCAATCGCGCAGCAGGTCGTTCAGCGAGGTCTTGGCGCGGGTCTGGGCATCGACGCGCTTGACGATGATCGCCGCGTAGAGGCTGTAGCGGCCGTTGTCCTTGGGCAGCGTGCCGCTGATGACCACCGAGCCGGCCGGCACGCGGCCGTAGCTGACTTCGCCGGTCGCGCGGTCGTAGATTGGGGTGCTCTGGCCGATGTAGACGCCCATCGACAGCACCGAGTTCTCTTCGACGATGACGCCTTCGACCACTTCGGAGCGGGCGCCGATGAAGCAGTTGTCCTCGATGATGGTCGGGCCGGCCTGCAGCGGCTCGAGCACGCCGCCGATGCCGACGCCGCCCGAGAGGTGCACGTTGGCGCCGATCTGGGCGCAGGAGCCGACCGTGGCCCAGGTGTCGACCATCGTGCCTTCGCCGACGTAGGCGCCGATGTTCACGTAGGAGGGCATCAGGATCGCGCCCTTGGCGATGTAGCTGCCGCGGCGGGCCACGGCCGGCGGCACGATGCGCACGCCGGCTTCCTTGAGCTCGTTGGCCGACAGGTGCGCGAACTTAGTCGGCACCTTGTCGTAGAAGCCCAGCGCGCCGGCCTGGATCTGCTCGTTGTCCTTCAGGCGGAACGACAGCAGCACCGCCTTCTTGATCCACTGGTGCACGGTCCATTGGCCGACGGCCTCGCGGGTGGCGACGCGCAGCTTGCCGTTGTTGAGCTCGGCGATCACGTGGTCGACGGCGTCGCGCACTTCCTTGGGTGCGCTGGTGGCGGAGATGTTGGCGCGGTCTTCCCACGCGGCGTCGATGGTCTGCTGGAGTTGTTGGGTCATGGATTAACTCGGTTCTGGATGAAGTTCACGATGCGTTTCGCGGCCTCGGTGCATTCGGCCGTGTCGGCGACCAACGCCATGCGGATGCGCCCGCGGCCCGGGTTGGCGCCCGCCACGTCGCGGGCGAGAAAGCTGCCGGGCAGCACCGTCACATTGTATTGAGCGTAGAGCGCCCGGGCGAATCCGGGGTCGTCGCCCTGCCAGGAGGGCGGTATGCCGGCCCAGAGGTAGAAGCTGGCGTCGGGCAGGCGGACGTCGAGCACCGGCTCGAGCAGCGGCGTCACGGCGGCGAACTTGGTGCGGTACTGGGCCCGGTTGTCGACCACGTGGAGTTCGTCGTCCCAGGCCGCGATGCTGGCCGCGGCCACCGTGCCGCTCATCGCGCTGCCGTGGTAGGTGCGGTAGAGCAGGAAGGACTTGATGATCGCGGCGTCGCCGGCCACGAAGCCGCTGCGCAGACCCGGCACGTTGCTGCGCTTGGACAGCGAGGTCAGCGCAATCAGGTTGCGGAAATCGTCGCGGCCCAGCTTAGCCGCGGCTTCGAGCCCACCGAGCGGTGGCTCGTCGCGGAAGTAGATCTCGCTGTAGCACTCGTCGGCGGCGATTACGAAGCCGTGCTTGTCGGACAGCGCGAAGAGCTTTTCCCATTCGCCGATCGGCATCACGGCACCGGTCGGGTTGCCGGGCGAGCAGACGAACATCAGTTGGGTACGGGCCCAGACCTCGGCCGGCACGCTGTCCCAGTCGACCGCGAAGTTGCGCGCGGGCACGCTCGGCACGTAGTACGGCTCGGCGCCTGCGAGCAGGGCCGCACCTTCGTAGATTTGATAGAACGGGTTGGGCGACAGCACCAGCGGGGCCGGCGACCGGCTGGCGTCGAGCACGGTCTGGGCCAGGGCGAACAGGGCCTCGCGCGAGCCGTTGACGGGCAGCACCTGGGTGGCGGCGTCGAGCGTCAGGCCGTAGCGCCGCTGCAGCCAGCCGGTGAAGGACTGGCGCAGTGTCAGGTCGCCGGCAGTGGCCGGGTAGGTGGCCAGGGCGTCCATGCCCGCCGCCARCGCGTCCTTGATGAAGGCCGGCGTCGGGTGCTTGGGCTCGCCGATGCCGAGGCTGATCGGCGTGAACTCAGGGTTCGGGGTGACGCCGGCGAACAGTTGTCGCAGCCGCTCGAAAGGGTAGGGCTGCAATTTGGCGAGCAGGGGGTTCATGAGGCTGGATTATCGCGCTGCGGGCTTTCCTAGAGTTTCTTGACCAACACCTGGCTCTTGCGATCCCAGTTGTACTTGCGCTTGCGGGCTTCGGGCAGCCAGTCGGGGTTGACCTGCTGGAAGCCGCGCTTGAGGAACCAGTGCATGGTTCGGGTGGTGAGCAC
>NZ_JBFUIU010000510.1:0-6652 GCF_056401695.1 Variovorax sp. P4_D9 | reverse complement strand
GTGCAGCATCAGCCCTTCGCCACCCATCCGCACGGTCTTGTCGAGCAGGGCCTGCAGGTCTTCGTGGGTGGTGGCGCGAAGTTGGGGAACCGGCACGATCCACGGGGCCTCGGTGATCGGCAGCAGCTTGCGCAGGGCCGCCAGCCGGGTTGTGAAGTCGCCCGGCGCGGCCGGCAAGTCGAACACCATGAAGCGCATCTGGCGCCACGCAACATCGTTCGGCGTCTGGCTGCGCACGGTCGAGACCGCGTGTTCGAATCGGCCGCGCCCAGCCCAGAGTTCGCCGTCCATCGGGACCGCCGGCAGCGCGGCGGTGAACCACGCCGGCGTCGCGACCCGCTCGCCGCCGCGGGTCCACAGCTGCTTGCCGTCCCAATAGCCCCGCACGCCGTCGAACTTCTCGCTGACCCAATAGTCCGCCAGCGACATGCCGGGGCTATACACCTCGGCCAGCATCAGGGGCGGCGCGGCACTGCCCGCCAGCGCTGTCGACGCCAGCGCGGCCAGTCCCGCCAGGACGAAAGCCCGTCGATTCGTCTTGTTCATTGACAAGTCCTCCCCCCCACCTCTGCCGAGCCGCCGTCGCGCCTGATCGCCCGGAACGCGACTAGCCTTCCGAAACCCCACCCACCACTTGGCTGAAGCCGCCGTCCACGTAGGTGATCTCGGCGGTCACGCCGCTCGCGAGATCGCTCAGCAGGAAAGCGGCGACATTGCCGACCTCTTCGATGGTCACGTTGCGGCGCATCGGCGCCACCTTCGAGATCGCCGACAGCAGCTTGCCGAAATCCTTGATGCCGCTGGCCGCCAGGGTCTTGATCGGACCGGCGCTGATGCCGTTGACGCGCATGCCCTTGGGGCCCAGCGACTCGGCGAGGTAGCGCACCGAAGCTTCTAGCGACGCCTTGGCCAAGCCCATGGTGTTGTAGTTGGGCAGGGCCCGGATCGCGCCCAGGTAGGTCAGCGTGAGCAGAGCCGACCTGTCGTTGAGGTAGGGCAGGGCCGCCTTGGCCATGGCCGGAAAGCTGTAGGCGCTGATATCGTGCGCGACCTTGAAGCCCTCGCGCGACAGGCCCTCGAGGAAGTCGCCGGCGATCGCCTCGCGCGGTGCGAAGCCGATGCTGTGGACGAAGCCATCGAACTTCGGCCAGGTCTGGGTCAGGTCGGCGAACAGCTTGTCGATCTGGGCGTCGTCGCCGACATCGCAGTCGAACACCAGCTTGGAGTCGAAATCGGCCGCAAACTCGGTGATGCGGTCCTTGAAGCGCTCGCCGACGTAGCTGAAAGCCAGCTCGGCGCCTTGCGCATGGCAGGCCTTGGCGATGCCGTAGGCGATGGAGCGGTTGCTCAGAACGCCCGTGATCAGAAGTTTTTTGCCGGAAAGAAAGCCCATGGGACGACCTCGTGTAAATCTTGGGCAGAATTCTCGCATGCGGGTTTGGCTTCTTTTCGTGTTGGCGCTTTGCGCGGCGCCGTCCTGGGCGGCGCACGCCTACGCCCAGTTCGGCGACATCAAGTACCCGCCGGGCTTCACGCACTTCGACTACGTCAATCCGCAGGCGCCCAAGGGCGGCGAAATGCGCATGGTGCCGCCGACGCGGCCGACCAACTTCGACAAGTTCAATCCCTTCACGCTCAAGGGCACGGCACCGTACGGCATCGGCAACCTGATGTTCGAGAGCCTGTTGACGGGCAATGCGGAGGAGCCGACCACAGCCTACGGTCTGCTGGCCGAGGACGTCGAGGTTGCCGCGGACAAGAAGTCCGCCACCTTCAGGATCCATCCAAAGGCGCGTTTCAACGATGGCAGCCCGGTGCTCGCGGCCGACGTGGTCCATTCGTTCACCACGCTCACGAGCAAGCTGGCGGCCCCCCAGTTCAAGACGATCTACGCGGAAGTGAAGGGCGTCAAGGCGGTAGACGACCGCACCGTGCGCTTCGATTTCAAGAGTCCGAACCCCGAGCTTCCGCTGGTGGTCGGAGGCATGCCGGTGTTCAGCCGGGCCTGGGGCGGCGGCAAGCCCTTCGACCAGATCACGACCGACCTGCCGATCGGCTCGGGTCCCTACAAGCTGGTGAACCCGCGCATGGGCCGCGACATCACCTACACGCGCGATCCGAACTACTGGGGCGCCGAGCTGCCGGTGCGCAAGGGCTTCTTCAACTTCGACCGCGTCACCTACCGGATCTACCTCGACGACACGGCGCGCTTCGAGGGCCTCAAGGCCGACGAATACGACTTCATGCGCGAGTTCACGTCGCGCAACTGGGCCCGCCAGTACAAGGGCAAGCAGTTCGATTCCGGCGAGATCGTGAAGCGGGCCTTCGAGAACAGGAATCCCGGTGATTTCCAGGGCTATGTCTTCAACGTGCGCAATCCGAACTTCAAGGACATCCGGGTGCGTCAGGCGATCGGGCTCGCGGTGGATTTCGAGTGGCTCAACCGGCAGCTCTTCTACGGGCTTTACAAGCGCGTCGAAGGCTATTTCCCGAACAGCGAGTTTCATGCCGAAGGACTGCCCACGCCGGAAGAATTGGCGCTGCTCGAACCCTTGCGCGACAAGCTGCGGCCCGAGGTCTTCGGCCCTGCCGTGGTCTCGCCGAGTACTTCGCCGCCGGGCAGCCTGCGCGAGAATCTGCGCAAGGCACGCGCCTTGCTGGCCGAAGCGGGGTGGATCTACCGGGATGGCGCCTTGCGCAACGAGAAGGGCGAGATCTTCACGATCGAGTTTCTCAACGACCAGCCTTCGCTGATCCGGGTGGCGACGCCTTTCCAGTCGGCGCTGCAGAAGCTGGGCATCCAGATGACCTTTCGCACCGTCGACTTCTCGCTGGCCCAGCAGCGCATGGACAACTTCGAATTCGAGATGACGACCGTGCGCCTGCCGGGCAGCACGGCGCCGGGCGGCGAACTGCTCGAACTGTTCGGTTCGGAGGCCGCCACGACCCATGGCTCGCGAAACATCTGGGGCATCGCCGACCCGGCCGTGGATGCGCTGGTGAAAAAGGTCGTGAGCGCCACCACGCGCCCTGAACTCAGTGCTGCCATGCGTGCGCTCGACCGCGTGCTTTCCCACGGCTACTACTCGATCCCGCAGTACTACGGCGGTGCCTTCCTGATCGGCTACCATCCGAAGCCGTTCGTGCTGCCCCCCGTGATCCCGCCCTACTACGACGCCCACGACTGGGCCATGAGCACCTGGTGGGCATCGCCCTCCAACAAATAGGAAGGCGATGGTCAGCTACATCCTCAAACGCCTGCTGCTGATGGTGCCGACCCTGTTCGGCGTGCTGCTGTTGACCTTCGTCGTGATCCAGTTCGTGCCGGGCGGGCCGGTCGAGCAGATGGTGTCCCAGTTGCAGGGCCGCGATTCCGGCGGCGAGCGGGCCGCCGCAAGCGGCGCCGGCTATCGGGGGCGGCAGGGGCTCGACCCTCAGCGCATCGAGGAGATCAAGCAGCTCTACGGCTTCGACAAGCCGCCGCTCGAACGCTTCTGGCAGATGCTGAAGTCCTATGCGCACTTCGACCTCGGAACCAGTTTCTATCAACGCAAGGCCGTGTGGGATCTGGTCAAGGAAAAGATGCCGGTGTCGATCAGCCTGGGACTGTGGACCTTCTTCATTAGCTACCTGATCGCGGTGCCGCTGGGCGTCGCCAAGGCGGTCAGGGCGGGCTCGCGCTTCGACTTCCTGACCACGCTGCTGGTGCTGGTGGGCTATGCGATTCCGGGCTTCGTGCTCGGTGTCGCGTTGCTGGTGATCTTCGGCGGGCAATTGCAGTGGTTTCCGCTGCGCGGCTTGACCTCGTCGAGTTGGGAGTCCATGGGCTGGGGCGCGAGAATCGTGGACTACCTCTGGCATATTGCGCTGCCCGTGACGGCGATGGTGCTCGGCAGCTTCGCGGTCACGGCCATGCTGACCAAGAACTCGTTCCTGGAGGAGATCCGCAAGCAGTACGTGCTGACCGCGCGGGCCAAGGGCCTGACCGAGCGCGAGGTGCTGTGGAAGCACGTGTTCCGCAACGCGCTGATCCCCATCGTCACGGGTTTTCCGGCGGCATTCATCGGCGCCTTCTTCACGGGTTCGCTGCTGATCGAGACCCTCTTCTCGCTCGATGGCCTGGGTCTGCTGAGCTACGAGAGCGTGATCCGGCGCGACTATCCGGTGGTGCTGGGCACGCTCTATCTGTTCACGCTGATCGGCCTGGTGACCAAGCTGGTCAGCGATCTTTGCTACGTAATGGTGGACCCGAGGGTGAAGTTTGACTAGCGGCCGCGCCATTGTTTCGCCCGGCCGTCGTGCCTGGCTGCGCTTCAAGCGCAACCGGCTCGGCTACTGGAGCCTGGTCCTGTTCACGTTGCTGGTGGTGCTGAGCCTGTTCGCCGAAGTGCTCTCCACCGACAAGCCGCTGGTGGTGCGCTACGAAGGCCGGACCTACTTTCCGGTGCTGCGCGACTATTCCGAAAAGACCTTCGGCGGCGACTTCGAGACCCCGGCCGACTATCTCGATCCGTTCATTCGCGAGCGCATCACCGCCGGCGCCAACTGGGCCCTCTACGCGCCGAATCCGTACGGCCCGAAGACGCTCAACTACTTCGCGACATCCCCCAATCCGGCGGCGCCTTCGGCCGAGAATTTCTTCGGCAGCGACGATCGCGGCCGCGACCTGCTGGCGCAACTCATCTACGGTTTCCGGGTGAGCGTGCTGTTCGCCCTGGCGCTGACCTTCGTCGGCGTGGTGCTGGGCATCGTCACCGGCGCCATCCAGGGCTTCTTCGCCGGCAAGATCGACCTGGCGTTCCAGCGCTTCATCGAGATCTGGGGCTCGATGCCCGAGCTCTACCTGCTGATCATCTTCAGCGCGATCTTCGCGCCCAGCGTCTCGCTGCTGCTGATCCTGCTGAGCCTGTTCGGCTGGATGGGCTTGTCGGACTACGTGCGCGCCGAGTTCCTGCGCAACCGCCAGATGGACTACGTGCGCGCCGCGCGCGCGCTCGGGGTCGGCAACCTGCAGATCATGTGGAGGCACATCCTGCCCAACAGCATGACGCCGGTGGTGACCTTCCTGCCGTTCCGCATGAGCGCGGCCATCCTGGCGCTGACCTCGCTCGACTTCCTCGGCCTGGGGGTGCCGCCGGGCACGCCATCGCTCGGCGAACTGCTGAGCCAGGGCAAGGCCAACATCGATGCCTGGTGGATCTCGATGTCGACCTTCGGCGTGCTGGTGCTGACCCTCATGCTGCTGACCTTCATGGGCGACGCGCTTCGCGACGCGCTCGATCCGCGGAAGGCGGAGCAATGAGCGAGGCACTCCTGAGCGTGCGCGGCCTGAGCGCCGCCTTCGGTGATAAGGAAGTCGTGCACGGCATCGACTTCGACATCGCGTCCGGCGAGAAGCTCGCGCTGGTCGGCGAGTCGGGCTCCGGCAAGACCGTGACCGCCCTGAGCCTGCTGCGGCTGGCGCAGAACGCGCAGCTGTCGGGCCGCGCGACGTTCGCCGGCGAGGGCAGGGGGAGGGAACGCGACCTGCTCCAGATCCCCGAGCGCCAGTTGCGCGGCATCCGCGGCAAGGAGATCGCCATGATCTTCCAGGAGCCGATGACGGCCCTGAATGCGCTCTATCCGGTCGGCGACCAGATCGCCGAGGTGCTCGAGCTACACCAGGGCCTGTCGTCCCGGGACGCCCTCGCGGCGGCAGTGCAGTTGCTGGCCGATACCGGCATTCCCGAGCCGGCGCGGCGGGCCGGGGCCTTCCCGCACCAACTCTCGGGCGGCCAGCGCCAGCGGGCGATGATCGCGATGGCACTGGCCTGCAAGCCGCGCCTGCTGCTGGCCGACGAGCCGACCACCGCGCTCGACGTCACCGTGCGCGGGCAGATCCTCGATCTGCTCGCCGACCTGCAACGCAAGCACGGCATGGCGGTGCTGCTGATCACGCACGACCTGAACCTGGTCCGGCGTTTCGCCGATCGCGTGGCCGTGATGGAGAACGGCCACATCGTCGAGCAAGGCCCGGTGGCCACGGTCTTCGAGGCGCCGCGGCACCCCTACACGCGCAAGCTGATTGACAGCCGGCCGACCCGCGATGTCGCGCCGGTGGCCGTCGATCCGCAGGCACCGCCGGTGCTCGAGGCCGCCGGGCTGCGCGTGATCTATCCGGTGCCGAGACCCGGCATCAGGGGCTGGTTCACAAAGGGCGAGTTCGTCGCCGTCCAGGGCGCCGATTTCCGCATCGCGCCGGGCCAGACGCTCGGCGTCGTCGGTGAATCGGGCTCGGGGAAGTCGACCCTGGCCCTGGCGGCGCTCGGGCTCCTGAAGCACCAGGGGCGCCTGGCCGTCGCGGGGCGGCAGTGGGCCGCGGGCGGCAACAGCGACCGTACGCTGCGCCGGCTGATGCAGGTGGTCTTCCAGGATCCGTTTTCCTCGCTGTCGCCGCGCATGACCGTCGAGCAGATCGTCGGCGAGGGACTTACGGTGCATGCGCCGGCACTGGACGCCCGCGCTCGCCGCGACCGGGCATTGACTGCCCTGGCCGATGTCKGGCTCGGCGAAACCCAGTTCCCGGCCTTGCTCGAGCGCTATCCGCACGAGTTTTCCGGCGGCCAGCGCCAGCGGCTGGCGATCGCACGGGCCCTGATCGTCGACCCGAAGC
>NZ_JBFUIU010000509.1:0-6657 GCF_056401695.1 Variovorax sp. P4_D9 | reverse complement strand
AGCTCGAGCAGTTGGCCGGCGTTGTTGCCGTCCGCGCTCTTCACGTTCGAACTGATGAGCAGGCCCGCGATGCCGGCGCAGAGGCCGCAGAACATGTAGGCGCCGACGATGATGCGGCGCGCCCGCACGCCGGCGACGCGGGCCGCGCCCGGGTTGATGCCGACCGCCTGGATGAACAGACCCAGTGCACTACGCGTGATCGCGACGTATAGCAGGGCAAAGACGAAGGCCGCGATATAGACCGAGAACGGCAGCCCGAACAGGTAGCCGCTGCCGATGAAGAAGAAGGGCGTGTAATAGATCGTGATGATCTGGCCGCCGGTGATCAGCTGCGCGATGCCGCGCCCGGCCACCATGAGGATCAGCGTCGCGATGATCGGCTGCATGCCCACCCGCGCGACCAGCAGGCCGTTCCATAGCCCGCAGGCCAGCGCGGCGCCGAGGGAGCCAACGATCGCCAGCCACATCGGGAAGCGGCTCGCCTGCGCCGCCCCGGTGCTGCTCAGCGAGCCACCGATCATCCAGGCCGCGATCGCCGCCGCGATCGCCACCACCGCGCCAACCGAGATGTCGATGCCGCGGGTGGCGATCACCAGCGTCATGCCGAGCGACACCAGCACCAGCGGCGCCGCGCGGTTCAGGATGTCGATCAGGCTGCCGTAGAGGTGGCCTCCTCGCCATTCGAGGTGCAGGAAGCTCGGATTGAAGGCCGCGTTGATCGCCAGCAGCAAGACGAGCGTAACCAGCGGCCAGGCAAGCCGATGGCGAAACAGGCCGGCGATGAGGTCGCTACGCTTCATGTGTCCGCCGCGATCAGTTCATACACCGCGTCCTCGCTGCTGCCGCCGGGAAGTTCGCCGACCTTGCGGCGCTCGCGCAGCACCGCGATGCGGTGCGACACGCGCACCACCTCATTCATTTCGGAGGAGATGAACAGCACCGCCATGCCGCCGCGCGCGAGCTTCAGTATCTCTTCCATGATCTCCTGCTTGGCCGCGACATCGATGCCGCGCGTCGGCTCGTCGAGGATCAGCAGCCGCGGATCGATCGCGAGCCAGCGTGCAAGCACCGCCTTCTGCTGGTTGCCGCCCGACAGCAGGCCGATCGGCGTATCGATGCTGGCGGTCTTGATGCCGAGCGCCTTGACGAAGCGCTCGGCCAGCGCGGTCTGTTCGGCGCGCGACAGCGTGTTGCGCAAGCCGCGCCGCGCCTGCAGCGCCAGTGYGATGTTCTCGCGCACCGACAGCTCGGCCACGATGCCGTCGGTCTTGCGTTCCTCGGGACACAGCGCGAGGCCGTGCTTCACCGCATCGGCCGGACTCGAGAATTCGACCGCCGTGCCATCGACGAGCAGGCTTCCCTGGTCGGGCTTCGCCAGCCCGAACAGCAGCCGCGCCAGTTCGGTGCGGCCGGCGCCGAGCAGGCCGGCCAGGCCGACCACCTCGCCGACGCGCACCTGCAGATCGACCGGCTGCAACTGCCCGCGCTGGCCGAGCCCCTCGACCTGCAGCAGCGCCGGCGACGCAGCCTTGACCGCCGGCAGTTCGGCGCGGCAGCTGGCCTGGGCCGCGAACTCGCGCCCGACCATCGCCGAAATCAGGGCCTGCGGCCCCAGTTCCGCGGTCGGCCATTCGCCGACCCAGCATCCGTTGCGCAGCACCGTGATGCGGTCCGACACCGCGTAGACCTGGTTCAGGAAGTGCGTCACGAACAGGATCGCGAGCCCTTCGCCGCGCAGTCGGCGCAACACCGCGAACAGGCTCTTGACTTCTTCGTCGTCGAGGCTGGAAGTCGGCTCGTCGAGGATCAGCACCCGCGACGACAGGCCCAGCGCGCGCGCGATCGCGACCATCTGCTGCACCGCCACCGAGTAGCTCGACAGAAGCTGCGTGACGTCGACGTCGACATCGAGCCGCGCCAGCAACGCCCGCGCTTCGCGGTGCACCGCGGCCCAGTCGATCCGGAAGCCCTGCGCCAGCCCGCGGCGCGGATAGCGCCCGGCGAAGATGTTCTCGGCCACCGACAGATTGGGGCAGAGGTTCACCTCCTGGTAGACCGTGCTGATGCCGAGCCGCTGCGCATCGAGCGGAGACGACGGCCGGATCGGCTCGCCAGCCAGCAGYATCTCGCCGCCGTCGGCCGCATAGACGCCCGTCAGCACCTTGATCAGCGTCGACTTGCCGGCGCCGTTCTGCCCCAGCAGCGCATGGACCTCCCCGGCGCGCAGCCGCAGCGCCACGCCGGAAAGCGCCGCCACGCCGCTGAACTGCTTGTCGATGCCCCTGAGCTGCAGCACCGGCGTATCGGACGAGAGTTCGGTGCTCATTTGTTCTTGTTGTAGACGTCGACGAACACCGCCGCCAGCAGCACCAATCCCTTGATGACCTGCTGGTAGTCGATGCCGACGCCGAGGATCGACATGCCGTTGTTCATCACGCCCATGATGAAGGCGCCGATCACCGCGCCCATCACCTTGCCGACGCCGCCCGAGGCCGAGGCGCCGCCGATGAAGCAGGCCGCGATCACGTCGAGCTCGAAGCCCAGGCCGGCCTTGGGCGTCGCGGTGTTGAGCCGGGCCGCAAAGACCAGCCCGGCGAGCGCCGCGAGCACGCCCATGTTGACGAAGGTCAGGAAGGCCAGCCGCTGGGTCTTGATGCCCGACAGCCGCGCCGCCTTCTCGTTGCCGCCCAGCGCATAGATGCGGCGGCCGACCGTGGTCCGGTTGGTCACGAAGTCGTAGGCGACGATCAGAACCGACATCACGATCAGCACGTTGGGCAGCCCCTTGTAGGTCGCCAGCAGGTAGCTCAGCAGCAGGATGACGGCCGCGAAGAACAGGTTCTTGCCGAGGAAGAAGACGTAGGGTTCGGTCTCCATGCCGTGCTTCGCGAGCTTGGCGCGCCCGCGCAGCTTGAAGAAGACCAGCGCCGCGGCCGCCAGCGCGCCGAGCACGAGCGAGGTGGTGCGCAGGCCTTCGCCGCCCAGCGGGTCGGGCACGAAGCCCGAGCTGAGCTTCTGGAAGGCCTCGGGGAACGGCCCCACAGATTGCCCCGCGAGCAGCGCCAGCGTGAGGCCCTTGAAGACCAGCATGCCGGCCAGCGTGACGATGAAGGACGGAATCCGGAAGAAGGCCACGAACCAGCCCTGCGCGGCGCCGATGGCAGCGCCCGCGATCAGGCAGACGATGAAGGTCGGGACGAAATGCCATTCGTACTCGACCATCAGCACCGCGGCCAGCGCGCCGATGAAGCCGCACACCGAGCCCACCGACAGGTCGATGTGGCCGGCCACGATCACCAGCAGCATGCCCAGCGCCATGATCACGATGTAGCTGTTCTGCAGCAGCAGGTTGGTGAGGTTCAGCGGCCGCATCAGCGTGCCGTCGGTCAGCAGCTGGAACAGCACCATGATCGCGACCAGCGAGATCAGCATGCCGTATTCGCGCAGGTTGTTCTTGAGGAAGCCCGTGTGCTCGCCGGCGCTGCTCGGCGCGATGTGCGTGGCGGCCTTCACGGCCTCGAGTTCAGGCGGCATGGACGCCGCTCCCGGAAGCCACGATGACCCGCATGATCTTTTCCTGCGAGGCCTCCGCGGCAGGAAACTCGGCGACGAAGCGGCCTTCGTTCATCACGTAAATGCGGTCGCACATGCCGAGCAGCTCGGGCAGTTCGGAAGAGATCATGAGAATGCCTTTGCCCTCGCTCGCGAGCTGGTCGATGATGGTGTAGATCTCGTATTTGGCGCCGACGTCGATGCCGCGCGTCGGCTCGTCGAGGATCAGCAGCTCGGGCTTGGCGAACAGCCACTTGCTCAGCACCACCTTCTGCTGGTTGCCGCCCGACAGGTTGACCACCTGCTGGTCAACCCCGGCGCAGCGGATGTTGAGCGCGCGCCGATAGTCGTTGGCGACCTTGAACTCGCGCCCGTCGTCAATCACGCCGCGCTCCGACACCGCCGCCAGGTTGGCCAGGCTGACGTTCTTGCGGATGTCCTCGTCGAGCACCAGGCCCAGGCTTTTGCGGTCCTCGGTGACATAGGCGATGCCGTGGTCGATGGCCTTGCGGATCGTGCCGACGTCGACCTCCTTGCCGTGCATGCGCACCGTGCCGCGGATGCGCTGGCCATAGGAGCGCCCGAACACGCTCATCGCGAACTCGGTGCGGCCGGCACCCATCAGCCCCGCGATGCCGACGATCTCGCCGCGCCGCACGTGCAGGCCGACGCCCTTGATCAGCTCGCGGTCGGCATGCAGCGCGTGGTGCACGTGCCAGTCGCTGACCTCGAACACGGTCTCGCCGATTTTCGGCGAGCGCTGCGGATAGCGGTGGGCCATGTCGCGCCCGACCATGCCGCGGATGATCCGGTCCTCGCTGATCGGCTCGGCGCGGCAGTTCATGGTCTCGACGGTGGCGCCGTCGCGCAGCACGGTGATCGAGTCGGCCACCTTGGCGATCTCGTTGAGCTTGTGCGAGATCAGGATCGACGAGATGCCCTGCGCCTTGAGCCCGAGCAGCAGGCTCAGCAGCGCATCGCTGTCGCTCTCGTTGAGGCTCGCGGTCGGCTCGTCGAGGATCAGCAGCTTGACCTCCTTCGCCAGTGCCTTGGCGATCTCGACCAGCTGCTGCTTGCCGACGCCGAGGTTGGTGATCAGTGTGGTCGGCGGCTCCTTGAGCCCGACCTTGGCCAGAAGCTCGCGGGTCCTGGCATAGGCGGCGAACCAGTCGATCACGCCGCCATGCGCGATCTCGTTGCCGAGGAAGATGTTCTCGGCAATCGACAGCAGCGGCACCAGTGCGAGCTCCTGGTGGATGATGATGATGCCGAGCTTCTCGCTGTCGGCGATATCCCTGAAGCGGCGCGGCTGGCCCTCGAAATGGATCTCGCCCTCGTACGAGTCGCACGAATAGACGCCGCTCAGTACCTTCATCAGTGTCGACTTGCCGGCGCCGTTCTCGCCGACGACGGCATGGATCTCTCCGGCCCGCACCGCGAGATTGACGTTGTCCAGCGCGTTCACGCCCGGAAAGGTCTTTATGATGCCGCGCATCTCCAGAATCACATCATTCACCCTGCCTCCTTCGGCTCGCATCGCCGGCCGCCGCTACCGGATCTGGCTCTCCTTGTAGTAGCCGCTGTCGACCAGCGTCTGCTTCCAGTTCGAGGCGTCCACACTGACCGGCTTCAGCAGATAGGAGGGTACGACCTTGATGCCGTTGTTGTAGGTCTTGGTGTCGTTCACCTCGGGCGTCTTGCCGGCCAGCATCGCGTCCACCATGCCGACCGTGACCTTGGCCAACTCGCGCGTGTCCTTGAACACCGTGGCGGTCTGCTCCTTCTTGAGGATCGACTTGACCGAAGGCACCTCGGCATCCTGGCCGGTCACCACCGGCATCGGCTGCTGGGCCGATCCGTAGCCCACGCCCTTGAGCGAGGAGATGATGCCGATCGACAGCCCGTCGTATGGCGACAGCACCGCGTCGACCCGGTCCTTGGTGTAGTAGGCCGACAGCAGGTTGTCCATCCGCGCCTGCGCCACGGCGCCGTCCCAGCGCAGGGTCGAGACCTTGTCCATGCCCATCTGCTTGCTGCGCACCACCAGCTTGCCGCTGTCGATGTAGGGCTTCAGCACCGACATCGCGCCGTTGTAGAAGAAGAAGGCGTTGTTGTCGTCGGGCGAACCGCCGAACAACTCGATGTTGTACGGACCCTTGCCTTCCTTCAGCTTCAGCGCGTTCTCGATGTAGYTGGCCTGCAGCACGCCGACCTGGTAGTTGTCGAAGGTCGCATAGTAGTCGACGTTCTTCGAGCCCTTGATCAGCCGGTCGTAGGCGATCACCTTGACGCCCTTGTCGGCGGCCTTCTGCAGCACGTCCGACAGCGTGGTGCCGTCGATCGCGGCGATCACCAGCACCTTGGCGCCCTTGGTCACCATGTTCTCGATCTGCGCCAGCTGGTTCGGGATGTCGTCGTCGGCGTATTGCAGGTCGGTCTTGTAGCCCTTCTCGTTGAAGTACTTGACCATGTTCGAGCCGTCGGCGATCCAGCGCGCCGACGACTTGGTCGGCATCGAGATCGCGACCAGGCCCTTGTCCTGGGCCTGCACCAGGGGCGCGAGGCCGAACAGTCCGAGGGCGGCGCCGGCCAGCAGGGTCTTGAGGAAAGTGCGTTTCATGAGAAGGTCTCCTTGTTGTGTGTGCGGGCCTGCGGCGCACCGCTCTCGCGATACGCCGCGTGCGGTCTCAGTACTTCCGATTGGGAAACTCGGCCTTCGCGACTTCCATCGGGAAGATCCCTTCCTTGGTCAGGATTCGCTTCGGCAGCGGCTTGCCGGCCTTGATGTCGGCCACGGCGGCCATCAGTTGCGGGCCCAGCAGCGGACTGCACTCCACCGAGACGTTGAGCTTGCCGGCCATCATGGCCTCGAAGGCGCCTTTCACGGCGTCGATAGAGATGATGATGATGTCCTGCGCCGGCTTCATGCCGGCTTCCTCGATGGCCTGGATCGCGCCGATCGCCATGTCGTCGTTGTGCGCGAAGAGCACGTTGATCTTCTTGCCCTCGGCCTTCAGGAAGGCCTCCATCACCTCCTTGCCCTTGGCGCGTGTGAAGTCGCCGGTCTGCGAGCGGATGATCTTGAACTTCGGATCGGCCTTGATG
>NZ_JBFUIU010000508.1:0-6658 GCF_056401695.1 Variovorax sp. P4_D9 | reverse complement strand
CGGTGCAACTGTGGACGGAGTGGGTCTCGCGAGGCCTCTCGGTCACGAAGGATTGCCAGCGGCTGTTCACGTTGATCGCCCAATGCAAGGTCGGCCATCGACCCGGACGCATCGAGCCGCGAATGCGAAAACGAAGGCCAAAACCCTACCCGTGGTTGAAGGTGCCGCGCGCTCACGCTCGCCGACAAGTCGAGAAGTATGGTCATGCGTACGAGCCAAAGTAAGCGCCATTCCGTTTAGGTGCGCTTCTATTGTGGGCTTGGAGGCACTCTGGCCCGCCTATCATGGTCAAGACCGACATGGCTCGCATCGTCAAGCCGAGCGCTGGAACCTTATCTGCGAAGGAACCACCATGTACCCCTACTTCAGAACAGCCATGAGTGCCGCAGTCGTTGCGGTGGCAGGCCTCGCTTTCGTCGGTTGCACGACGACCATGAAGGGCGACAGCACGAGCAGCACGCCTGCGCGTGCTTCGATCGATGCTCAGGTCGATGCTTCGCTCTCCAAGCTCTACACGAACGTGCCCGGTTCGCGCGAGTTGGTGGCCAAATCCAGGGGCGTGCTTGTGTTCCCGGCGGTGGTCGGCGCAAGTTTCGTTGTCGGCGCTCAATACGGTCGCGGTGCCCTCCGTGTGAACGGGCGCACTGAGGCTTACTACAGCACCACCGCGGGGTCGCTGGGCTTCCAGGCGGGCGCGCAGTCGAAGGCGGTCATCTACCTGTTCACCACGCAGCAAGCGCTGGACAAGTTCCGCAGCAGCAAGGGCTGGACTGTCGGCGCGGACGCCACGGTCGCGGTGGCGAACATCGGCGCCAACGGCAGCGTCGACACCAACACAATTCAGCAGCCGGTGGTGGGCTTCGTGCTCACCAACGTGGGGCTGGAGGCCGGTGTGTCGCTGCTCGGCGCGAAGATCGATCAAGTCCAGCCTTGATCTGGACGCGACAACATCTCGTGACTGCCCGGGGACGTCGCGAGTCGGAACAAGCCCGGTCACTTGAGCAAACGCGGATGCCAAGGCATCCGGTGAAGCGGGTCATGAGCTGCCGACCGCTATATGTCGACAAAGACTGATTCGCCGACGTCGCGTTCCATTCTTGAGCCCCATCACCCCCTGGGCCAGCGGGAGCAGTTCCTGGAGGAGGGTGCGCATTGCGTCCACAGCCGGGCCCTCGACATTCGTAGYGGCAACGCGCTTCGCCGCGGCGTGCACCTCGTGCAGCCCGTAGACGTTCACTTTGTAGTAAAGATCCTGGAGCGCCTCCGACATGCCGCCGTTCCGCCAGGCTTCGCCCGTGAAGCGCCGATGGTCGTGCCGATCCCATGCTTCCTGCACCGCGTTCGAGAGCGTGGATTTGGTGTCCTGAAGGGCGACGTTTCGGATCTCGCCCGCATCGAGTGCGTTCGGCGATGGTCGTCAGGGCGGCATCAAGGCGTGCAGGGCTGCGCGCGCCCGCACGGGGAGGGGAAAGTCGTTGAGATGCATGGTGGGCCGGGATTTGACCACCGCAGCGCACTATTGCCGCAAACGCTTGCGCAAGGTCGGCTAACTCAGTCGCGTAGGATGATGGAAGCATGGATCGTGTGGGATTGCAGCTACTGCGAATTCGCCGGAGTTACTGACATTCGCTAGCCGAAGTTGGTGCGATGTTCCCCACGATGCTCGAAATTGGGGCGTTGGATCTGCCAGGTGCCGTGATTCTGAGGCTGCGTCTCGACACCGCCCGAATCAGAATCCCGACCTGCAGACCACGGCAGTGGGGTCGGGGGAGATGTCGCCGGCGCGCCAGGTGCTGAATCGCACGCGCGGCTACCGGCGCATGCAGGTCTCGCACCTGAAGCTTTGCGCGAGCCGCGCGTTCTGGTCGGTGGCTTACGCACCATTGCCACGCGTTTGGTCCGACGATGACCTAATAGAAGTTTTTGATCCCCTCCGGGCAGGCCATAGGCGTGTTGTGAATTCCGGCATTTCTTCTAGTCGTGAATGACAAGAATTGACGGAAGCACTTGCGACAAGTATTGCCGATAGGGCATCGGCCATGAAGAAGACCGCGGACGGTCGAATCGACGTGAGCTGCCGATGTCGCAGGAGGCTTCAGTGAAGTTTCCAGAGCCAGGCGGAGATGGTTCCGACATCCTGAAACACTGGCAGGATGTCGTTGACGCCCGAAATCACGCCGACGTCATTGACGACTAACGTGAAGGCGAGATGGCGGCCGCTCTTCGTGTCGATGTAGCCGGCCAGTGCCTGGGCACGGAGCACGGCCCCACGGTCAGAACCTTCGACAAAGGTACCGGTTTTTGCATGCACCTGGCCCTTGGCACCCGCCAGCGTCGGATCGGCCGCGAAATCTTTCACAAACGCCAAGGAGCCGTCGATGCCCAACTGCGGAAGAGCATCGCGGAATTGAGGGTAACTCTGGCGCCGCCACATGCCCGCAAGCAACGCAGTGACGGCCTCGTTGGTGGCCGTCGTGAGGCCGCCGCCGCTGCCGTCGACGAAATGCAAGGCAGTCTCCGGAATGCCGAATTGGTTGGCCAGTATCGCGGCTTCCGCAGTCTGCGATGCGGTGAGCGTGCTGACGCCCTGGGTGAGCCCGAGCAGCATCAGGCTCGTATCGGCCCCGAGGTTGTAGCTCACCTTGAGGATGTGCTTGGCAAAATCCTTGTACGGATGGGACGCCAATTCAGCGACGCGCATGTTGGCGGCGTACGACGAGCTTGCCGGCAGTTGCTTCGATGGATTGGCCGCCACGATCGGGGCGGAAGCCGTGACGCCCGCGCGGGACAGTGCCTCGATGAGCACGCTGCGCGCGTAGGTGGACGGGTCCACGATCCGGAAGGTGCGAATCAATGGAAACGAGCCGGTGAGCGGCGGAACGAAGCCGGCCGGCAGCGTGCCGGCGACGTGGCCGAAGCACGGCGTGGTACCGAGGCAAGCCGGCAGCTCCGGCTCGAGCGCGAGGTCGAGGTCGCTGCCTGACGCGCCCAGCGCGAGGCTGGACTGGACATCGAAGGCCACTGATTTCGCCCGCCAGTCGACCCCCGCGTTCTGGTCGATCATGACATCGACCACATCGTCGTTGACGAACATCGGGCTGACCTTGAACTCGCCGCGGAAGTCGAAGTGCTCGAACAGGCGGTCGTCGATGATCACCTCGCCCGTGATCTGCCGGATACCGGAAGCAGCCACCTGGGTCGCGAGCCGGTCGAAACCTGCCAGAGGGTCGGGCGCGGTCAAGGTCGCGTTGCCCAACGCGTTGGCCTCGTTGTGGTCCTCGTTCGTGAGGGCGAAGCTGCCGTCCGGGTTGGTGCGGCCACCCATTGCAAGGTCACCGCTCGCGACCACGATGAGGTCGCCGTGAAGCACCCCGGCCGCATCGACGAAGCCCCGGCGATAGACCGGCGTACGGAACACATGCTCGGGCCCGAGCGCGTCGAGCGCGAGGCCGACCGAGAACAGCTTGCGCACCGAGCCGATCAGCATGGGCTGCCCGGGGAGCTTGTCGTAGATCACGCGGCCACTGTCGAGGTCAACCACACGCAAGGCCCAGCTCGCATCTCGGTACACCGGCTTCTCGAAGATCTTCGTGATCTCGGCAGGCACGGGTTGCACGACCGCGGCCAATGGAAGTACCGCGCCACCGCCACCGCGGCCACAACTGACGAGCAGGGAGAGCGCAATGACGAAACCGGCGGCGTATCTGTGGTGAGTGAAGGTCATGGGCTGTTCTGATGTTAGGAAGGAAAGTCGACGATCCACAGATCGAGTGGCAGTACGTTTCGGCGCGCCCCCGCTGGGGCACGGCTTCAAGCGCGATCGGCGTGCCCTCGCTGCTGGCCTGGTCGTGGGCCGCCGTGGAGACGCCGCGCTGTGATGAGCTGAAGCTCTCCAACAGATAAGGAAGGCCGTTCGAGGCCAGGGGCGAAGGACCATCGACGACGTGGAAATGCAGGTGTGGCTCCGACGAGTTGCCCGAGGTGCCGACTTKCCCGATGACCTGTCCCGCACGCACCGTGTCTCCCGCTCGCACCCGAACCGATCCCGGCACCATGTGCGCGAAGAGCGCGAAGCGGCCACCGCCCAGATCCAGCACGACGTGATTGCCGTCAGCCTGCTCGATGGGGATCGAGGCTGGCAGGGCGCCTGGCGGCGTGTCCGGCAAACCGTCGACGGCCGTCACGACCGTCCCGTCCTCAACGGCGTAGATCGGCTTGCCGTAGATGACATAGCTGGCAGGCAGTTTCGGATCGCCGACATAGATGCGGCCCTGCTCGTCGAGCTGCTCCCAGTCGATGGCGAACGCTGCGCCGTGAAGAGCTGGCCATTGAGCGGCAGCGTCGCCTGCACGTGGCGCACCGAGTCGCAGCATCCGTCGCCGGCGATGTACCGAGTGCCGCGCAGCGGGGCCCCGAGCACGAGCGTAGTCGGCGCTGCCAGTGAAATGCGCCCAGCCGTCTCGACGACGGGCGCATCACCTGTCGCTACCGTGATCCGATGGGCGAGCGAGGCGGGAATCGCAGCCTGGTCGCCGAACGTCACATGCATGTAGAGCAGGCCCATCTGGGAAGGGCCGATGCTGCCTTTCACCGCGGCCCGGTCGCGAACCACCAGGCGCTGCGCGATGTCCGCCGGCGACAGCGTGGCAACGGGTCTGCCGAGGCTCGCATCAAGAACATCCAGCCCCTGGATCGCCACGCTGCTGCCGGTGAAGTTGCTCAGTTCCAGCTCGCAGACCAGATGGAAGAGACCATCGGAGCCCTTCACCGGAACCGGCGTGTTCGCGATTCGCATGGTGACCGGCGTGACTTGCATGGCCGGGGCACCGTTGCCCGACTGCGCAATGGCCAGCGAGCCCAGCAGCGCGGACAGCGACGAAGACCATCCGCCGCCGCCGCAGGCGACAAGAACGCACAGGGCCGAGGCGGCCAGCAAGGTCGAGGTCTTCATGGTTCAAGCTTTCGATGGAGCGGAGTTGCAGGTTGACCGCCGGCGGGCACCTTACATCCCCGCGAATTCAGTTCTCGTTGTAGACAATGCCGGCAATCTGCGCTTCGTCTTCGAAGACGTCGAGCGAATCCGCGATCGCAGTCAGCGGGCCCGCGTCGTTGACGAACAGCGCGAACGCCAGCGTGCGTCCGCTCCTGGCATCGATATAGCCTGCCATGCTGATGGCGACCATCTTGCCGTCCTGGACCGTCGCTCCGCTCTTCACGGCGATGTGCTCCTTGCCGACCACGGTCTTGCCTATGCTGGCGACCGATCCGTCGATGCCCAGCAACGGCAGCGCGCGACGATACGCTTGGTACGTCGCACGCGCGCTCATGGCGCTAATCAACCTGGCGGTCGTGCGCGCCGAAGCACGGCTGTCCGGAGTTCCGCTGCCATTGGTCGGGAATTCGAATCCCGCCGGGTCCAGTCCAAGGTCGTTTGTGAGCAGCTTGCGCTCCGCAGCGAGCGCGGTGGACACGGTTCGCTGCCCCTGCGACAGCCCGACCTGCATCAGGCTCATGTTGGCGCCGGTGTTCAGACTCACCTTGAGGATCAGCTTCGCGTATTCCGAATAGGCGGGCGAGACGAAGTTGGCCACGCGCGATGCCGCCGCAAAGGACTGGAACGGGGGCAGCTTGCCCGCGGGATTGACGCTTACGACGCTCGCAGAGACCGTCACGCCCGCACGCGCAAGGGCGTCGATGAAGGCGATGCGCGCGAACGATGGGGGGTCCTCGACTCGCAGCACACCGACATGGGTCGAGCCGCCGACCAGCAGTGCCTCGTAGCCCACAGGGATCGTCGCCAGCGACGTGCCGTTCGCGCCCGAGACTGTGCCGGTGCATCCCGGAGCGCCGATGCAGCCGAGCGCGATGTTGTCCGGCGTGCCTGCGAACACGTCAAAGTCGGCTGCCTAGCCCATGACGCCCGTGACCGGAAGGCCGGCGATCGAGAAGCCGCTGGTTCTGGGCCGCCAGTCCAGCAGCGCGGGATCTCCGGCCTGCGCGCCCGGTGCCAGCGTGACGTCGATGAGGTTCTCGTTGAGGCTCATCGGAGAGATCAGCACGTGTCTATYCGGCACACGGAAACTGTCGAACAGGCGGTCATCGATGACCACGTCGCCCTCCACGCGCTGTATGCCGGCGGCGCGCACCTGGCGGGCCAGTTCGTCGATGGCGGCCAGCGGATCTTCGGGCGTCAGTCCCGAGCCACCGAAGGCGTGGGCCTCGTTGTGGTCGAAGTCGGTGTAGCCAGCGTGCCGTCCGCTTCATTGATGATTGGCGTGCCTCAATCCATGAGTAGCCGCGCGAATACACCGTTGATTAAAAAATACGGAGTATGCGCACTAGTCTTACTGTGTTAGATATTTGGTGCACGTTGATGCCCAAGACAGCAGGGACATCGGGGGAGGTTACGAGCCAGTAGTGCGCCGATATGCAATCGCAAACTCGTGATGGAGGATGGGACGTGGCGCTGCGCCCTCTGGGCTTCCCCGAGGTTTGTAATGCGTGGGTAGGGCAGGCGTTTGCCATTGAGCGGAGTTTTTTTTACCCCCCGTCTCGTCGGGGTGTCGTAGCCGCTGAGCGACCAAGAAGCCGTAGGCGGCAATGCTCTCGTCGGGGTGTCGTAGCCGCTGAGCGACCAAGAAGCCGTAGGCGGCAATGC
>NZ_JBFUIU010000507.1:0-6682 GCF_056401695.1 Variovorax sp. P4_D9 | reverse complement strand
ATGCTGGGCAAGGCCGCCGACTTCTACGAATCGGAGGTTGACGACATGGTCGCGGGCCTGTCGAGCCTCATGGAGCCGATCATCATCGTCTTCCTGGGCGTGATCATCGGCGGCATCGTGGTCTCGATGTACCTGCCCATCTTCAAGCTCGGCCAGGTCGTCTGATGCTGGCGTCGCAGGGGGTGGACGCCGCACTGGCCGGCGTGTTCGGGCTCTTGATCGGCAGCTTCCTGAACGTCGTGATCTACCGGCTGCCCAAGATGCTCGAACAGCAGTGGGCGGCCGAGTGCGCCGCGCTCGGCGGCGCGGACGATGCGCCGGCGGCGCCGGCCGAGCCCTTCAACCTGATGGTTCCGCACTCGCGCTGCCAGCAGTGCGGGCACGCCATCCGCTGGTACGAGAACATCCCCATCCTGAGCTACCTGTTCCTGCGCGGCAAATGCTCTTCCTGCGGCACCCGGATCAGCCTGCGCTACCCGCTGGTCGAACTGGCGACCGGCCTGCTGTTCGCCTGGTGCGTCTGGCGCGCGCCGGGCCAGTTCGCCGGCCTGGCATGGTGCGGCTTCGCGGCGGCCCTGCTGGCATTGGCGCTGATCGACTGGGACACCACCCTGCTGCCGGACGACATCACCTTGCCGCTGCTGTGGGCCGGCCTGCTGGCCTCGATGGTCGGCTTCACGGCCGTGCCGCTGTCGAGCGCGGTCTGCGGTGCCGTGGCGGGCTACATCTCGCTGTGGGCCATTTACTGGCTGTTCAAGCTGACCACCGGCAAGGAGGGCATGGGCTATGGCGACTTCAAGCTGTTTGCGGCCTTCGGTGCCTGGTTCGGCTGGCAGGCGCTGGTGCCGATCATCCTGATGGCTTCGGTCATCGGCGTCGTGGTCGGGCTCACGCTCAAGTTCAGCAGCGGCCTGCGCGAAGGCGGCTACGTTCCCTTCGGCCCCTTCTTGGCCGGTGCCGGCTTCACGGCCATGATCTTCGGCCCCGACGCGATCCTTCGCGCGGTGGGGCTCTGAGAGGGCCGGCGCGCCATGCGCATCGGCCTGACCGGCGGCATCGGCAGCGGCAAGAGCACCGTGGCGTCGATGCTGGCCGCGCTCGGCGCGAAGCTGGTCGACACCGACGCGATCGCGCGCGCCGTGGCACAGCCGCAGGGGGCCGCCATGCCGGCGCTGGAGGCTGAATTCGGTCCGTCGGTGATTGCCTCCGATGGCGGCCTCGATCGGGCGCGGATGCGCGAACTCGTGTTTGCCGACCCCGACGCCAAACGACGGCTGGAAGCCATCCTGCATCCACTGATCGGCGCCGAGTGCGAACGGCAGGCGGCAACCGCGGCCGCCGGCCAGACCATCGTCTTCGACGTCCCGCTGCTGGTGGAGTCCAAGCGCTGGCGCGCCATCGTCGACCGCGTGCTGGTGGTCGATGCCTCCGAGGCGGTGCAGCTGAAGCGCGTGGTGGCCCGCTCCGGCTGGGCGCCGGAGGCGGTTCGAGCGGTGATCGCACAACAGGCCGAACGCAGGCACAGGCGCGCGGCCGCCGACGCGCTGATCTTCAATGAGCAGATCTCGCTCGAGGAACTCTCCCTCGAAGTGCAGAGTCTTTGGAATCGCTGGACCGACGCGGACACGCGATAATCTCCGGTCCGCCGGCGCGCGTGCGCCAGATAACAAGAATGCGGCGCGGGAACGCCCTGCGGCACAGCTCTCCCCCCAAAGATGCTTTTCAATTCGTACGCGTTCATCTTTTTCTATTTCCCGATCGTTCTTTTCGCGTTCTTCCTGGTCGGCAGGCGAAGCACGCGAGCGGCAGCCGGCTTTCTCGCGCTCGCATCGCTGTTCTTCTACGGCTGGTGGAGCGTCCAGGCACTGCCCCTGCTGGTCGGCTCGATCTGCTTCAACTACTGGGCCGGACTTCGCCTGACCCGCGCCCCAGGCCGCAGCGATGCGGCCCGCAAGCGCATGCTGGTGGTCTCGCTGGTGGTCAACCTGGGCGTGCTCGCCACCTTCAAGTACGCGAACTTCTTTCTCGGCAACGTCAACGAAGGGCTGGCGGCGGCCGGCGTCGCACAGCTGCCGATGCTGCACGTGGCGCTGCCGATCGGCATCTCGTTCTATACCTTCACCCAGATCGCCTTCCTGGTCGACTGCTGGCAGGACAAGGTGCACGAGCGCAGCTTCATTTACTACGTGCTGTTCGTCACCTACTTCCCGCACCTGATCGCCGGACCGGTGCTACACCACGCGCAGATGATGCCGCAGTTCGCCAATCCGGCGACCTACCGCGTGGACTAYGACAAGGTGTCTCTCGGGCTGGCGATCTTCGTCTTCGGCCTAGCCAAGAAGCTGCTCATCGGCGACCCCATGGGACAGTACGCCGACCTGATGTTCACCGGCGTCCACAACGGCGTGCAGCCGACCGTGGTGAGCGCCTGGTTCGGTGTCATGGCCTACACGCTGCAGATCTACTTCGACTTCTCGGGCTACTCCGACATGGCGGTGGGCCTGTCGCTGTGCCTGGGCGTGCAGTTGCCGCTCAACTTCAACTCGCCCTACAAGTCGACCAGCATCATCGAGTTCTGGCGCCGCTGGCACATCTCGCTGTCGACCTTCCTGCGCGACTACCTCTACGTGCCGCTGGGCGGCAACCGCAAGGGGCCGGCGCGGCGCTACCTGAACCTGTTCCTGACCATGCTGCTGGGCGGCCTGTGGCACGGCGCCGCCTGGACTTTCGTCATCTGGGGCGCCCTGCACGGCTTCTTCCTGATGGTCAACCACCTCTGGAACGCCAAGGTGCGGCGCAACGCCAAGCCGGGCGTGGTCGGGCGAGTGCTGGGCTGGCTGCTGACCTTCGTCTGCGTGATGATCGCCTGGGTGGTGTTCCGCGCAGAGAGCATGACCGCGGCCACCGCCATCTACAAAGGCATGCTGGGCATGAACGGCATGACGTACTCGATCTTCAGCGAGTTCGGCTCCATCCCCTACCGCAAG
Source organism: Variovorax sp. P4_D9 (assembly GCF_056401695.1). NCBI lineage: Bacteria > Pseudomonadati > Pseudomonadota > Betaproteobacteria > Burkholderiales > Comamonadaceae > Variovorax > Variovorax sp. P4_D9. The sequence continues at coordinate 3,695 of NZ_JBFUIU010000507.1, read as the reverse complement.
CCCGAGTTTTTCCAGACCATGCTGGTGGGTTTCATCATCTGCCTCGCGCTGCCACCAACCATCACGCTGCAGCGCTGGGTCCCGCAGGCCCAGACCCTGGCCGGGCGTCCTCGCCTGGCCTGGGTCTTCACCGCGGCGATGGCCGTGCTCACGGTGATCCTGCTCGGTGTCTGCGTGTCGAAGCTGGGCTCGTACAGCCCCTTCCTGTATTTCCAATTCTGAAATCCAATGCCCCCACGCTCATCTCTTCGCGTATCGCTGCCCCCCGAGGGGGCGCTCAATGCCCTTCGGGCGGCCGGGCGGGCCCTGATATGACTCCCGCAAAACTCTGGCTGCGGATCTTTTTCGCCGGCTTCGCATTGATCGTCGGGCTGCTGATCGTGACGCTCAAGACCCCGCCCTTCTATGGCGACATGACCCGCATCGGCCTGCTGTCCGAAAACGCCTTCGGCTGGACCATCGAGCCGCCGCAAGTGCCGACCGAGTACCTGCAGGCCGCTCCGGTCGCGCAAGCCGATATCGTGGTGATCGGCGACAGCTTCTCGATGTCCAACCGCTGGCAGTCCGAGCTCACGCGCGCTGGTTATCGGGTCACGACGATCTTCTGGGGCCAGATCGACGAAACGCTGTGCGGCAACCTGAACGACTGGCTCGACAAGGCCGGCTTCCGCGGCAAGCTGGTGATCGTCGAGAGCGTGGAGCGCCTGCTCGCCGACCGGCTGGCCAGCATGCAGACCTGCGCGAAGATGCGGAAGCCATTTGCGGCCTACGTCAAACCCTTCTTCGCCCCGCTCGACCACGTTCCGCCACCGACGATCAACTGGGACGGCAAGCTCACCTCGGGCGTCAACATCTACCGCAACACCAAAGCGGCGCGCCAGGCGAGCGGCGACTTCCTGTCCAACAAGCGCATCCTGGTGCGGCCGGTCGCCGACGGCTGCTCGATGTTCAGCAGCCGGCTGTGCGACCGGGCACCTTTCTGGCCGGCCGACGACGAAAACGGCGAGCTCACCGTTCAGCATGCCGCCCAGATGCGCGCCTTCAGCGAGTCCCAGCGCCCATTGTCGATCCTGTGGATGGTGATTCCGAACAAGACCACCGTGTATGTCAAGCCGGAACATTCGAAAGATTTCGTGACCGCATTCGAGGCGGCGGGACTGGGCCCTGACCTTTTCACCTTATCGCAGGAGCAGAAGAAGAAGGTTCGCGATTATTATTTCCCCAACGACACGCATCTATCGATGCATGGACAGCTGGTGGTCGGCCGGCGCATGCTCGAGGCGGTCCGCAAGATCCTCTCCGCTGCGCCCTCGAAGGCCTCTTGAAGCTATCATCTGCAACCGGAAGCCACCACGCGTGATCCTCTACGAGTACCCCTTCAACGAGCGAATCCGGACCTACCTGCGGCTGGAACATCTGTTTCGCCGCTTGGGCGAACTGGTTCCGGCCGACTCGCCGCTGCTGCATCACTATGCGCTCGTCACGATCTTCGAGATCATGGACGTGGCGGCGCGCGCCGACCTCAAGGCCGACGTGCTGCGGGACCTCGACAAGCACAAGAACGTATTCAACAGCTACCGCGGCAATCCGGCGATTGCCGAGTCGGTGCTGGACCAGGTGGTGAGCAAGCTCGAAAGCAATTTCACGACGCTCAATACCGTGCCGGGCAAGGCCGGCCAAGCCCTGACCGAGAACGAGTGGCTGATGAGCATCCGCAGCCGCGCCAGCATCCCCGGTGGCACCTGCGAGTTCGACCTGCCGGCCTACTACGCCTGGCAGAACCGCCGCGCCCCCGAGCGCCGCGCCGACCTCGAGCGCTGGTCCTCCACGCTCGCGCCATTGGCCGAATCGATCTACCTGCTGCTGAAGCTGCTGCGCGACGCCGACGTCCCCTACAAGGTGATCGCGGCCAACGGCCAGTTTCAGCAGACCCTGCCGCAGGGCCGCAGCTTCCAGTTGCTGCGCCTGCGCATCGATCCCAAGCTCGGGCTGATCCCCGAGATCAGCGGCAACCGGCTCATGGTGTCGGTAAGGCTGATGCGGCACGAGGCCGACGACCGGCTGCACCAGAGCACCGACGCCGCCCCATTTGAACTGACACTTTGCGCATGAGTGGAGTGAATGCCATCGGCGAGCGGATCGTCCGGTGCCCCGCGTGYGGGCAGGACAGCGTCTATGCGGCGAGCAACCCTTACCGGCCGTTCTGCAGCGCCCGCTGCAAGGGCATCGACCTCGGCGCCTGGGCCAGCGAAGAGTTCAGGATGCCGGCCGACGCGCCGCCGGACGACGATCCGTTCGGCGATCCGAAGCGGCAGTAAGCCGCGAGCCTAGGCTGCGGGCGGCTCGAAGACCAGCCCGCGTTCCTCGGCCAGCCAGCCCAGCACGGGCAGCGCACCCGGCAGCACCGGCGCGACCGCGAGCGGCAATTGCTGCCAGCACATGGCCTGGCCCTCGCGCATCTCGAAGTCCCCGATCCATGCGTGCACCTTGCACCAGTGCAGACGGACCAGCGCATGCGGGTAGTCGTGCTCGGTGACCTTCCAGACCTCGGCACCCGTGATCGTGATGCCGAGCTCCTCGTGCAGCTCGCGCCGCAGCGCCTGCTCGACGGTCTCGCCGGCTTCGAGCTTGCCGCCCGGGAACTCCCAGTAGCCGGCGTAGGGCTTGCCCTCGGGCCGGGTCGACAGCAGCAGCGCGTCGTCCTCGCGGATCAGGATGCCGACCGCGACCTCGGTGTGCTTGCGCGCCTCGGTCATTCGGCGGAAGCGCGCCCGGCGTAGTCGCGCGAGAACTGGTAGGCCACGCGGCCGCTGCGCGAGCCGCGCTCGAGCGCCCAGACCAGTGCCTCGGGCCGCGCGGCCTCGACGGCCTTGGCGTCGACACCGAACGAGGACAGCCATTGGGCGACGATCGCCAGGTACTCGTTCTGGCTGAACGGATAGAAGCTGACCCACAGGCCGAAGCGTTCCGACAGCGAGATCTTCTCCTCGATCACCTCGCCCGGATGGACCTCGCCGTCTTCCGTGTGGGTGTAGCTGAGGTTGTCCTTCATGTACTCGGGCAGCAGGTGTCGCCGGTTGCTGGTCGCGTAGATCAGCACGTTGGGCGTCGATGCCGCGATCGAGCCGTCGAGAATCGATTTCAGCGCCTTGTAGCCCGGCTCGCCCTCGTCGAAGCTCAGGTCGTCGCTGAAGATGATGAATTTCTCGGGCCGGTTGGCGACCACCTCGATGATGTCGGGCAAGTCGGTCAGCTCGGCCTTGTCGACCTCGATCAGGCGCAGGCCCTGCGGCGCATAGGCCTGCAGGCAGGCGCGGATCAGCGATGACTTGCCGGTGCCACGGGCGCCGGTCAGCAGCACGTTGTTGGCCGGCTTGYCCTCGACGAACTGGCGCGTGTTGCGCTCGATCTTTCCCTTCTGGACGTCGATTTCCTTCAACGAATCGAGCGCCATCGCGGCCACGTGGCGGACCGGCTCGAGCGTGCCGTGGCCCGAGCTGCGGCGGCGATAGCGCCAGGCGATCGAGGCGCTCCAGTCGGCCGGCGCTGCAAGCGGCTGCGGAAGAATCGATTCGATGCGCGTGATCAGCTGCTCGGCACGCTGGAGCAGGCGTTCGAACTGGACGTTCATGACCGGTAGTCGGCGTTGATCGACACGTAGTCGTGGCTCAGGTCGCAGGTCCAGACGGTGTCGG
>NZ_JBFUIU010000506.1:0-6689 GCF_056401695.1 Variovorax sp. P4_D9 | reverse complement strand
CAGCAGCACGAAACCTTCGGCGGCCGAGACGAAGCCGAAAGGCTGCCCGAGCGGATCCGTGAGGCGGGTCGGCAGGTGGGTGACGGTCATCAGCACGAGCATGAGCCCGCGCAGTGCATCGATTTCCCAGTAGCGTTTCATCGGTCGCGTGGTCTGTGAGCGGTCCGCGCGAGACACGCACGACGAGCTCCGAATTGTAAGGAACGGGCCCGGAGCCGGGCGCCGCCCGAGGGCAAATGGGCTACGCTCGATGCGCTACGGATCTGGATGGAGGAACAACGCTTGAGACTGTCGACACCCGCCTTCTTGCTGGCTGCCAGCGCCATCCTGGCCACCGGCGMGTCGCACGCGCTGCAGATCACCAGCCTGACGCCGCAGGGCGAGGTCTCGCGCGTGCGCCAGGTGGTCGCCAAGTTCGACCAGCCGGCCGTGCGCTTCGGCGACCCCAAGGCCCCGGCGCCGCTGGCCGTCGCCTGCGCCGATGCCGAGGCCGGCCGCGGCACCGGCCGCTGGACCGGCGAGAAGCAATGGGTCTTCGATTTCGAGAACGACCTGCCGCCGGGCGTGCGCTGCACGGTGACGCGGGTCGCCGGCTTCCAGTCGGCCAGCGGCGCCGCACTGAGCGGCCCCGAGAGCTGGCGCTTCAACAGCGGCGGCCCCTTCATCCGCAACTGGCAGCCCAGCTACGGCAAGATCGACGAGCAGCAGATCTTCCTGCTCGAACTCAACGGCCCGGCCACGCCCGAGAGCGTGCAGGAGAACGTCTGGTGCGCCGCCAGCGGCATCGGCGAACGCATTCCGGTGCGACAGGTCGACGGCGAGCAGCGTGCCGCGCTGCTCAAGGCCCTGCGCCGCGACAAGGAGGCCGAGAAGGCGCCGCAGCGCTTCCTGACGCTGCAGTGCAACCGCACGCTGTCGCCGGCCAGCCGGGTGCAGTTGGTCTACGGCAAGGGCGTCGCGACGCCCTCGGGCGTGGTCAACAACGTCGAGCGGCGGCTCGCCTTCGAGGTGCGGGAGCCCTTCGCGGTTTCCTTCACTTGCGAGCGCGAGAACGCGCACGCGGCCTGCCTGCCGCTCAAGCCGATGGTGCTGCAGTTCAACGCGCCGGTGGCGCGCAAGCTGGCGGCGGCCATCGTGCTCAAGGGCGCCGGCAAGAGCTTCATGCCGGAGTTCGACAACCACGCGGCCAAGGACGACGACGGCGTGGTCGAGTCGCTGCGCTTCGCCGGACCCTTCGCCGAGCAGACGGCGTTCACGATCGAGCTGCCGCCGAAGTTCGAAGACGCCTCGGGGCGCGCGCTGGCCTCGCCCGACAGCTTCCCGCTCAAGGTCGCGACCGGCCTGATGCCGCCGCTGGCCAAGTTCGCGGCGTCGCCCTTCGGCGTGGTCGAGCGCCTGGCCGAGCCCGGGGGCGTGGCGCTGATGCCGGTCACGGTGCGCCGCGTCGAGCCGGCGCTGCGGGTGCAGGCGTTGACCCTCGGCGCCACGCCGGGCCGGGTCAGCGACCTGAGTCCGAAGAGCGATGCGGAAATCATCGCCTGGTTCCGCAAGGTGCGGCGCTATGACAACGACAGCGTGCCACGCAAGCTGGCCGCGCGCGACGTCAAGGGCGCGCTGCCGAAGGTGATCGACAAGGACGAGCGCGACAACGTCCAGACCCGCATGCTGTCGCTGCTCGGCGGCCAGGCCGGCGTGCGTGCGCTCGACATGCCGAAGGCCGAGGGCGGCGACCCGCGGCCCTTCGAGGTGGTCGGCATTCCACTGACTCCCGGCTTCCACGTGCTCGAGATCGCCTCGCAGAAGCTCGGCGACGCTCTGCTCGACGAGCGCTACGGCAGCGGCCGCACGATGTACGTGCGCACCACGGCGCTGGCCACCAACCTGGCGGTGCATTTCAAGCTGGGGCGCGAGAACGCGGTGGCCTGGGCCACGACGCTGGACAAGGGCCGCGTGGTCGCCAACGCCGCAGTGCGCGTATCGACCTGCGACGGCCGCGAGGTGGCGGCCGGCAGCACCGACGCCAACGGGCTGGTCCGCTTGTCCGGCCTCTCCGCCGACGCCCCGTCCTGCGCCGCCGACGACGACTACAGCGCCGGCGCCTACTTCGTCAGCGCCCGCGCCAAGGATGCGGACGGCGTCGAGGACCTGGCCTTCACCTGGAGCGACTGGCAGCGCGGCATCGAGCCCTGGCGCTTCAACGTGCCGACCAGCCTCGACCCCCGGCCCGACCGCATCGCCCACACGGTGTTCGACCGGATGCTGCTGCGAGCCGGCGAAACGGTGTCGATGAAACACCTGATCCGGACCCAGACACAAAAGGGGTTCGGCCTGCCCGAGTCGCTGCCGGACACGCTGGTCGTCACCCATGCGGGCAGCGGCCAGCAGTTCACGCAGCCGCTGAAATGGCGCAAGACCGCCACCGGCGGACTCAGCAGCGAGAGCAGCTTCGAGATCCCGCCGGCAGCCCGGCTCGGCATCTACCAGGTCGAGCTCAGGAGCGGCAAGGAAGGCGGTGCGAGCGCCGAGGAAGGCGGCCCGGGCAGCCATGTTACCGGCCAGTTCCGGGTCGAGGAGTTCCGCCTGCCGGTGCTGGAAGGCCGCATCGGTCCCGGCGACAACAAGCCGCTGGTCGCGGTCGGCTCGCTGCCGGTCGACCTGCAAATCAACTACGTGGCCGGCGGCGGCGCGGCGGCGCTGCCGGTGCGCGTGTCTGCGCTGGTGCACGGCAAGCAGCCGTCCTTCGACGACTTCGATGCCTTCAGCTTCGCCGCTCCGGGCAAGGACGCCGACAACGACCCGGCGAGCGCTGACGAGGCCCGCGTGATCGCCGACAAGCTGCCGCTCACGCTCAACCGGGAAGGCGCCGGCAAGCTCACAATCGACAACATCCCGGTCGCCCGGGCGACGCCGCGCGAACTGCTGCTCGAGGCCAGCTACGCCGACCCCAACGGCGAGGTGCAGACGCTGCGCAGCAGCCACACGCTGTGGCCGGCCGCGGTCATCGCCGGCATCAAGACCGAGGGTTGGGTCTCGGCCAGCCAGAAGATCAGGTTCCAGGCCCTTGCGCTCGACCTCGCGGGCAAGCCCCAGGAAGGCGTGACGCTCAACGTGCGCGCCATCGCCCGCATCACCACCACCAGCCGCAAGCGCATGGTGGGCGGCTTCTACACCTACGACAACAAGACCGAGGTGAAGGAGATCGGCACCATCTGCAGCGGCAAGAGCGATGTCCGCGGCCTGCTGTTGTGCGAGGCCGAGCTCAAGGAGCCGGGCCAGATCGAGCTGATCGCGAGCGCCACCGACAAGGAAGGCCGCGACAGCCGCGCCGCGGCCACGGTCTACGTGACGCGCCAGGGCGAGCTCTGGTTCGGCGGCGAGGACCACGACCGCATCGACGTACTGCCCGAGAAGAAGAGCTACCAGCCCGGCGAGGTCGCCAGGTTCCAGGTGCGCAGCCCGTTCCGCTTCGCTACCGCGCTGGTGTCGGTGGAACGCGAAGGCGTGATCGAGACCCATGTGGTGCAGCTCAATGGGCAGGATCCGACGGTCACCCTGCAGGTCAAGCCCGACTGGGGGCCGAACGTCTACATCAGCGTGCTGGCCTTGCGCGGGCGGCTGCGCGAGGTGCCCTGGTACAGCTTCTTCACCTGGGGCTTCAGGGCGCCGCGCGAGTGGTGGACGGCCTTCTGGTACGAGGGCAAGGAGTATGTGGCGCCCACCGCGCTGGTCGACTTGAGCAAGCCGGCCTACCGGCTCGGCCTGGCCGAGATCCGGGTCGGCACGCAGTCGCATCGCATCGACGTGAAGGTGGCGAGCGACAAGCCCGCCTACCCGGTGCGCAGCCAGGCGCAGGTCACGATCACCGGTCGGCTGCCCGATGGCAAGCCCGCGGCCGGCGCCGAGGTCGCGGTCGCGGCGGTCGACGAAGCGCTGCTCGAACTGCTGCCCAACGACAGCTGGAATCTACTCGAAGCCATGCTGCAGCGGCGCAGTTGGGGCGTCGCCACCTCGACCGCGCAGATGGAGATCGTCGGCCGCCGCCACTACGGCCGCAAGGCCGTGCCCGCGGGCGGCGGCGGCGGCAAGAGCCCGACCCGCGAGCTGCTCGACACCCTGCTGCTGTGGAAGCCAGCCGTGGTGCTCGACGGCAACGGCCAGGCCACGCTGACGGTGCCGCTCAACGACGCGCTGACCACTTTCCGGATCGTCGCGGTGGCCGACGCCGGCAGCGGCCTGTTCGGCACAGGCCAGGCCTCGATCCGGGCCACGCAGGACCTGCAGATCATCAGCGGCCTGCCGCCCCTGGTGCGCGAGGACGACCAGTTCCGGGCCCAAATCACGCTGCGCAACACCACCGCCAGCGCGATGAAGGTGGAGGCCCGGCMGAGCGCGAGCCTGCTCGCGCTCTCGCCGCAGACGGTCGAGATACCGGCCGGCGAAGCCCGCGAACTGGCCTGGACCGTGACTGCGCCGGCGCAGCTCGCGCAGATGCGCAGCGAGGCGATCCTGTGGGATATCGAGGCCCGCGACACGCTGGGCGGCGCGCGCGATGCGCTCAAGGTGCGCCAGCGCATCCTGCCGGCGGTGCCGCTGACGGTGCAGCAGGCGACCCTGGTGCAGCTCGACGGCCCGTTCACGCTCGATGTCGGCCCCCCGCCGGCCGATGCCCTGCCCGGTCGCGGCGGCCTGCGGCTGTCGCTGCAGCCGCGCCTGGCCGAAGGCCTGACCGGCGTGCGCGACTGGTTCGCCGCCTACCCCTACGCCTGCCTCGAGCAGAAGGCCAGCAAGGCCATCGGCCTGCGCGACCGCAAGGCCTGGCAGGCGATGCTGGCACAGCTGCCGACCTACCTCGACGGCGACGGCCTGGCCAACTACTTCCCGCCACGGGATGGCGAAGCGAATCGCGGCAGCGACATCCTCACCGCCTACCTGCTGGCATCGACGCACGAGGCGGCCGCGATCGACCTGGCCTTCGCATTGCCCGAGGCGGCCAGCACGCCGATGCTGCAAGGTCTGGCGGCCTTCGTCGAAGGCCGCATCCAGCGCGAGTTTTGGAGCCCGCGCAAAGACCTCGACGTGCGCAAGCTGGCGGCGCTCGAGGCGCTGTCGCGCTACGGCAAGGCGCAGGGCCGCATGACCGGCAGCATCACCATCGCGCCCAACCAGTGGCCGACCAGCGCGGTGATCGACTGGCTGCAGGTGCTGCGGCGCGTGCCCGATGTGCCGCAGCGCCAGCAGCGCCTCGACGAAGCGGGCAACGTCCTCAAGGCGCGCCTGAGCTACCAGGGCACGCGCCTGCTGTTCAGCACCGAGCAGGACGACAACTGGTGGTGGCTGATGGCCAACGGCGACGTCAACAGCGCCCGGCTGCTGCTCGCGGTGCTCGAGGATCCGGCCTGGAAGGACGACATCGGCAAGCTGGCCAGCGGCTTCATCGGTCGTCAGCAGAACGGCGCCTGGCACACCACCACCGCGAACCTGTGGGGCGGGATGGCGCTCGAGAAATTCTCCAAGCGCTTCGAGAGCACACCTGTCACCGGCGTAACAGCGGCCAGCCTGGGCACGGCCAAGGCGCAGGTGGACTGGCGCAAGGTCGAGCGGGTGACGGCCGGCGACCCGGGCGGAGCACCGAACCAGGCCAGCGCTTTCGGCGCACCGGCCTCGCCGGGGATGCTGCGCAACAACACGATGTTCGTTCCGTGGCCGGCCTCTGCGGCGCGCGACACGCTGCTGTTGACGCAGAGCGGCAGCGGCAAGCCCTGGCTCACGCTGCAGTCGCTCGCCGCCGTCGAACTCAAGGCGCCCTTTGCTGCCGGCTACGCGATCAAGAAGACCGTGACTGCGGTCGAACAGGCGGTGCCCGGCGTCTACACGCGCGGCGACGTTCTGCGGGTGAGCCTCGAGGTCAACGCCAGCGCCGACATGACCTGGGTCGCGATCACCGACCCGATCCCCGGCGGCTCGACCATCCTCGGCGGCGGACTGGGCCGCGACTCGCAGATCGCGACCCAAGGCGAGAAGCGCTCGGGCAGCGGCTGGCCGGCCTTCGAGGAGCGCAGCTTCGAGGCCTTCCGCAGCTACTACGAATACCTGTCCAAGGGCGTCGTGAAGATGGAGTACACGCTGCGCCTCAGCAACGTCGGCGACTTCGCGCTGCCGCCGAGCCGCGTCGAGGCGCTCTACGCGCCCGAGATGTTCGGCGAGATGCCGAATGCAAGAATCAAGGTGGAGGCGGCGAAGTAGCGCGGCGCGCGGGGTTGAGCTTGCGCTCGATCTTGCGCACACTGCGCCATCGACCCTCTCGCATGGAGACATGATGTGTAGAAGTATCAAGACTTTGTTCAACTTCAACCCGCCCGCCACCGAAGAAGAAATGCGCGCCGCATCGCTGCAGTTCGTGCGCAAGCTCAGCGGCTTCGCTCGCCCCTCGAAAGCCAACGAGGCGGCCTTCGACCGCGCGGTGGAAGACGTCACGGCCGCGGCCCGCGCGCTGATCGAATCGCTGGTGACCACCACCGATCCGCGCGATCGCGAGATCGAGGCGGCKCGCGCCCGCGCACGGACCGCGGTCCGCTTCGGCGCCCAGGGTTGAAACCGGACACACAGATGCCAACCATCGAACAAGTCCAGCAGATCCTCGAGCCCCTGTTCCCCGGCCTGATGGGCGTTCGCCTCGTCACGCTCGAGCC
>NZ_JBFUIU010000505.1:0-6707 GCF_056401695.1 Variovorax sp. P4_D9 | reverse complement strand
ACGTACAACGGCAGCGAGATGCGCCCTTTCACGGGACGAGCAGGATCGATGGACGCGTTGAAGTACCCGAGCCGAGTCGGCAACCAACTGCGCTATCGCGACGATGGCAGTGAACCTGTCCGCAAGGACGCGCGGCCGCCGCGCAAGACGTAACCCAAGTCCGAGCGACTGATTGTGGGCCGCTTGGACTCAGTGTAGATCGCCGAAGGCCGCTACTGCGGCGAGCTGCGCGACATCGCCTTCGACCAGCCCGAGGTCCACGTGGTCGAGAAAGACGCAGTGCTGCACTACGCCTTCTACGCGCTGCGCTGGGACGGCCCGGTGCCGCTGCGCGGCTGTGGCGGCCGGCCGCTACCGGCAGCGCGACTATGCCAACGGGAGCGAGCTCGGCACCATCAGCGTGCCCGGGCCTGCGCCCAGGCTGCGCTTCGACCGGCATCTGCTGCTTCAAGCACTGCCAGTGGTGGGCTGATGCGACGTCGGGTAGGCTCTCAGCCGAGAGCCTACACATGCCTTCCGACGTACTGCCGCCCAGCCAAGACCCCGACCTGCTGCGCCGCCTGCTGCGCGCAAAAGACCGCATGGACGCCGCCTCGCACGAGGCCTGGCCCGTCTCGAGGCTGGCGAGCGTGAGCGGCGTTTCCGAGGCCCACTTCGCGCGTTCGTTCAAGCAGGCCTTCGGCGTGCCGCCGCACCGCTACCTGCTCACGCGGCGCATCGAGCGCGCGACCGCGCTGTTGCGCGACACCGACCTGCCCATCACCGAGATCGCCTTCCAGACAGGCTGGGAGAGCCTGGGCACCTTCGGGCGCACCTTCCGAGACATCACCGGCGAGAGCCCGAGCGCGAACCGCGAGCGCGAGCAGGCCCAGGCGAGCCAGCTCGGCCGCGTGCCCCACTGCATCGTCAGCGCCGCCCACCGGCCTGGCCTCGAAATCGCAGTTTCGGAGAAGCGGCGCCGCGAGGCGGGCGGTACAAAAGAGCCGTCGAAATGAACAGGAGGTCCCATGAGCCAAGGTGTCAACGTGGTCGGCTTGTATGTGCGAGACCAGGATGAAGCGCTCGCGTTCTATGTCGAGAAGCTGGGTTTTCGCGTCCACACGGACGTGCGCAACGGCGGCTTTCGCTGGCTGACGGTGCAGCACCCGGAGCAGCCCTCGTTCCAGCTGGGCCTCTTCACACCCGGGCCGCCGATGCAGGACGAGGCGACCGCGCAGGCGCTGCGCGCGCTCGTGGCCAAGGGCACGATGCCGCCGCTCGTGCTGGTGGTGAACGACTGCCGCGCGGCCTACGACCGCATGCTCGGCCTGGGGGTGGAATTCACGCAGGAGCCCATCGACCGCTTCGGCACCATGGACGCGGGCTTCCGCGACCCTTCGGGCAACGGCTGGAAGATGATCGGTGCGCGCCGCCAATGAAGGGAGACTGCCTTGAACAACAACAGCAAYTGGAATCACTTGATCCGGCAGACGCACCGTTGGCTGTCGATGGCCTTCACGCTGACCGTCGTCGCCAACTTCGTCGCAATGGCGCGCTGCCGTGCGCCAGGGGCCGGATAGCACCAGCACCGAGGCACCATGAGGCCAGCCCCAGCGAGCGCGCGGCCCTTAGCGCAGCCATCAGATCTTGCGACGATGCCACCATGCAAGCCTACGCTCATAGTCGGCATGAGGGTTTGAAGTCATGTTTTCCTGAGCCCAGCCCAAGGAGTGAGTGTCCGGTTGTGGCCGCATGCTTCCTCTAGCGCCGAACTGTTCGGCGAGGCTGAGGCATTGTGCGAATTGGCGCCTACTGCCCGCATGGGCAGGCTACAACGCGTTCGCGGAGGGCTAGCATCCGAGTCGCACGGCGCCACGCGCTGCTATTCCCATGAACACCTTCCACGCCGATCCCCCTCCGATTTCCCGGGCGAGGCTGTTGCTTGCCGCTGCAGTGTTGTCGCTCGCAGCATGCGCGGGCTTGCCTACGCGCACGCCCGAGGCGATGCCGCCCGCGAGCCATGCGATTGCCGACGGAGCTGGAACGCCGCTCGCAAGGATCGCCGCCGAGGCGCTGCCCGATCGTTCGAGCTCGGCGTTCAGGTTGCTGCCCCTGGCCGCAGCGGCTTACGAAACCCGCATCGAGCTTGCGCGCCAGGCACAACGCACGCTGGATGTGCAGAGCTTCGTCTTCAACGGCGACCGCACCGGCGCGTACCTGCTGGGCGCCTTGCGCTACGCAGCCGCAAGGGGCGTGCGGGTCCGGCTCTTGATCGACGACCTGCACAGCGACTCGGTCGAGCCGCTGTTGAGCGATCTCGCCGCTTTCGATCGGGTAGAGGTGCGTCTGATCAATCCTTTCGTGCGGGCACGCGGCTCGCGCGCCAGCAAGCTGTTCAGCTCGCTCGACCAGCTTTCGCGCGTCAACCACCGCATGCACAACAAGCTCTTCGCTGCGGACAACGCACTTGCCGTCTTCGGCGGGCGCAACATCGGCGACGAGTACTTCATGCGGGCGGCCAGCGGCGGCAACTTCGTCGACCTCGACCTGCTCGCGGCCGGCCAGGTGGTGCGCGATCTCTCGGCGTCCTTCGACGACTACTGGAACAGCAAACATGCCTGGTCGATCGACTTGATCGTGCGGCCCGAATCGACGCCGGCCGAGCGCCGGCAGCGCTTCGACGCCCGACTGGCAGAGGTTCAAGCGCCGTCGCCCGACCTGGGCGTGCCTGCGCGCCTTGCGCAATACGCGACTCTCCCCGACGAGTTGCGTGCGGGGCGCGTGCGCCTGGTGCCCGTGCCGGCGCAGGTGCTGGCCGACCCGGTCGACAAGCTCGCCGGGGCGCGCGTCGCGGACCGCGCCGGTACGGTTCGCGCTGGTGCCGGCCAGGCGATGGCCAGCGCGCGCAGTGAAGTCTTCGTCGTCTCGCCCTATTTCGTTCCGGGCGAAATTGGCATGCAGGTGACCAAGCAAAACAGCCGGCGCGGCGTCCGTCTGCGGCTCCTGACGAACTCGTTGGCGGCCACCGACGAACCGGCCGTCCACGCCGGCTACATGGCCTATCGCAAAGAGATGGTGACGATCGGCGCCGAGGTCTACGAACTCAGTCCGTCGCTCGCGCGCGAACGAGGGCGACTCGGCCGCTTCGGCGAGAGCACCGGCGTGTTGCATGCCAAGGTGATCGTGATCGACCAGGCGCGTCTGTTCGTCGGCTCGATGAACCTCGACGGGCGCTCGGAGCGCTACAACACCGAACTCGGTGTGCTGATCGACAGTCCGGAGCTGGCCCACGACTTCCTGTCCATGATGGATTTCGAATCCAGCACCTACCGACTTCGCCTCGGTCCCGATGGCGAGCTGCGGTGGGTGCGTGGCGTTGGCGAAGCGGAAATCGTGCTGGACCAGGAGCCGGAGGTCGGCGTCCTGCGCCAGCTGCTTGCGCGCGTTCTCGGTGCGCTGCTGCCGCAAAATTGGCTCTGAGTGAGGAGCGCCTCAAATCCACCAATTCCGGCAGCTGCAAGGGACAACGGCGAACCAGCGTTCTCCCAGTTTGCGCCGAAACAGGCCGCTGACCTGAATGTCTCCTTATGGCCGCTTTCAGGCATCCGGCGGAGGTTTCTCGTGCGAGCTTCGGTTGCTCGCTCGCAAGCGCTGAACGTGGCGAACTACCCGAGGGGTTTCAAGGCCGCGACCCTTGGCAGTACCTGCGCGACGTCCTCGCGAGACTGCCGACCCACCTGAACAGCCGGATCGAGGAGTTGCTGCCACACCGCTGGCGCGTCCGCGCACTCAGCGAGCCGACGTCCACATGAAGAACATCGAGGCACTCTGATCAACGATGCGGCGAGATCACGGTCGGTGCGATCGGATCGATCGAGTGCGCCGCCACTGCCGCCGATGGCCGCAACGCGCTGGCCATGATCGTGAGGCGGAAAGGTGAGACTCTCAAAGCGCTGCTCAAGCGGCTGGACAAGGCCATCGCCAAGTTCTACGAAGATGGCGTGGTCATCGACGAGATCAACGATCCCGACGAATGACCCGCGCCGCCGTCAAGGTGGGACGGCAAGACGCTCACCCTACAACGCCGAGTCTCCATCAACGAGTGTTCGCTGCCCCCTTACCCTGCAGGGGCCCCGAGCCAAGGCTTTGCATCGCTGATGACCTGACCAAGTTGCCCACGCAGCTAAATCGGCTCACCGCTTCCTCACCGCTTCCTCATCGCGTGCCCCGCGCTGGATGCGAAGCCAAATCCGCGGTTCAGCTCCGCCGTCTTGTCCCTTAGTGGCCAACGTGATTGTGCTTACGATCGCACCATAACTCTCGAGAGTTCGATGCCCTGTCGCCGAGGCAATCTAAGAGGAAACCCTAGTTTCGTCGAACGACAGGCACAGCTACGATGATGCTAACGTTAGCACGCCTTAATGAGTAGTTTTGATCAAACAGAAAGCCTTGGACGGCCATGTTGATGATCGACGCGAACCGCTTTAAGACTTGACCGCGTTCCATTCCCACAAGCCGAAATTTCTACATTTGGAGACACTCACAATGAAAAAAACTCTCGTCGCCGTGGCTGTTCTAGCTGCGACCGGCGTCGCCTCGGCTCAGTCAACGGTGACCCTGTTTGGAGTTGTTGACGCAGCCATCAGTGGATACAAGAACCAGTCGGAAACGCCTTTTGGTGTGTCCGTCAATAAGTCGCAAACGGCCATGACGAGTTCCGGCTACAACAACAGCCGGTTGGGATTTCGCGGAACGGAAGATCTCGGGGGCGGCTTGGCCGCGACCTTCTGGTTGGAAGCGGGGATGACCAACGACAACGGCCTCGGCGCAGGCACCGGAGGCGCCCTTATCTTCAATCGGCGATCAACCGTTAGCCTTTCCGGCGTCTTCGGTGAAGTTCGCCTTGGAAAGGACTTCACGCCCACGTTCTGGAACGACACCGTATTCGATGCTTTTGGCGCCAACGGGGTCGGTACCAACCTGATCACGACTGCAAGTGGCGGCGCCACTTTCGGTGTCCCTAACAGCGGCTTCCAAGCGAATCCAAACTACGTGAGGGCTGTCAACTCGGTGGGCTACTTTCTGCCACCGAACCTAGGCGGGATTTATGGTCAGTTCATGTATGCTTTCAACGAGCAAGTCTCCTATGATCCGGGCGGCCTGACCCCTCCAGGAACTGCCGCAATTGCCGGGAACCCGGCCCTGGCCCTGACGCCTAACAACGCGCGGGTCGGCCGATACGTTGGCGGTCGCGTGGGTTACGCCAAAGGTCCGCTGGATGTAGCGTTGGCCTACGGAGCAAGCACGATCGGTTCCAACTATTTCGTCGGTACAACAACGACACTCAATACTTGGAACGTAGGCGCCTCATATGACTTTGGCGTGGTGAAGTTGCTTGGTGAATATTCCAACAACAAGCAAAAAACCGATTTCGCGACGAACACCTTCAACCCGTTCGGTACAACAAAACCTGGCGCCAATGGTGCCGTTGTCGGCGTGCTCATACCCGTGGGTGTCGGGATGATTCGCGCGTCTTATTCGGAGGTCAAATACAACAATGTGAACGCGAATACTCTGGGCCTGAACCCGAACCCGAAGGCTGATCAATTCGCGATCGGATACGTACACAACCTCTCGAGGCGGACGGCGCTGTACACCACGTTCTCGTACTTGAAAGACAAGGATGGCGCTGCGCTGGCAGTCACAGGCTCTCCCGGCTTCTACACGGGTCCAGTTCCGGGCGGCCCCGGCAGCGCGACGCCCAGCAAGTCGCTGGGTTACGACGTGGGGATCCGTCACGCATTTTGATCAGAGACCGCGGCCAATTTTCTTGCAAGTGAAGTAGTTGAAGCCACCCGTTGATCGGGTGGCTTTTTTTTACCGGGCTGAGGCAACTGGCTGCAGTTGCGTAGTAGGAGGCCAGTGAAGTCAAAGCAGAGGGCACCGCTGGATCATGTGCGCTCGCCGTTTGGTTGGGCGCGCCTCTGCATTCACCGAGCCCTGCGACGCTTCACACAGGCACCGGACGTCTCTGCGATCGCCGCAATGCCAGAATCCATCCAGGGTACCGAGGATCACGGCATAGAGCAGGACGGAGTTCTGCGGCGGATTGAAAAGGTCGGGGTCTTGCTCGCCTCGCCCCTTTCCTCGCACACGAGGTGGCGCCATCTTCACGATCGACGGCGGCCTTTGCCTAACCTAAGCGCGCGGTGGCCCCGTCGTAACAACGGTTGAAGAACCGATGTGCGCGTGAGTGCCTGCCGGCGCTTCACGAGGAAGTCGATCGAGTTGGCAGCGCCGAGCCATGCAGATCTTCTGCCGTTGCCCCGCGAGCCATTGCCGCAAAGCATCGGCCACCTTGCGTTACCTCTCTTGAGGATTCGCCTTCACTCGGCAGATTGACCGCTACATCAATGACTAAGAGTAGTCATAAGGCCGCATCGAGTTGAAACCAGGCGGCGCCTCGCCGACTCAAGCGCGTCTAGAACCAGCGGCGGCAGATGTCACTGAGTTCCTGCGAAGGATCCTTGATCAAGTCAATCGCAAAGCCTCTGACCCGGTCCTTTTCTTGCTCATCGGTGATGTACTCCACGGGCGACTTGCCATCGATCCGCGCCAGCAACAGGCCAGGCAGCAATCGCGCGGCTCGGCGTTGTACGTCGTGTACAGGCTCCCAACAAACTTGGTCGAGGTAGCCGCGCATCAATGCCAGCCGCGCATCAATGCCA
>NZ_JBFUIU010000504.1:0-6724 GCF_056401695.1 Variovorax sp. P4_D9 | reverse complement strand
GAACAGCTCCACGCCGCGGCCGCCCGCGGGCAGGCGGTCGAGCGGCAGCCAGCGGGCCCCGATCTGCTCCACGTAGCGGTTCAGATCCGTGTCGGCCGACATGAGGAACGCGGGCCCGATGAAACGATCCTGCCGCCCAGCTTCCGCGATCGCTATGCAGGGCGCAGTCCCCGCACCCCGGGCCACGAGACGCTGGGGTGTGGAATTGACGATGTGAAAGCCGAAGTCGCGCCAGAAGCGTTCGGTCGGCGCCAGCCGGCGCTTTTCCCAGCGCAGGAAGGCCAGCTCGATGGCGCGCCCGAGGGCGGGCGGCCGTGGCAGTCGTTGGACATCGGCGGGCAGCCGGCTTTCGGGATTCGACTCGGGTTGCCGAAGCACTGCGGTGAAGCGTCTCACGGGTGTGTCTCCCTTCAGAACGTGTAGTTGTAGCCGAGCAAAAACATCTGAACTTGCTCGTCAAGGAGGTATCGGCGCTGCCTGGAGGCGGATGCCGACGGGTTTTAATAATAACAAATTCGTCATCATGACAACATTGTCGTTTATACTTAGTCAAGCTCTGGGCACAATCCATCCATGCAAACGCAAGACCACCGCCAGCGCGTCGCCGCCGAGCGCCGCGAACGCATGCGCGCCCGCCTGCTCGCCAGTGCGATGAGGCTCGTCGCGGACAAGGGTCCGGCGGCGACGTCGATCGACGATGTGATCTCGGCCGCCGAAGTGTCGCGGGGCACTGTCTACAAGTACTTTCCGTCGCCTGATGCGTTGATCCGGGAACTCGCCATCCAGATCGCTAACGAGCTGATCCGGATGGCCGCACCCGTGGTGCTCAGCTACGACGACCCGGCTGAACGGGTGTCAAGTGGCGTGCGAGCGCCGATCCATGCTTTTCTCATCTCATCGACGCCGCGATGCGGCGGAGTCGCCGGCTCTAGATTGCAAGCGCTGTTCTGGGCTGCGCCGCCGCAGCGCCGGCTTTCGCCGAAGAGCGCTTCGCTTCCGTGCTGTACCAGAACGACATCTTCTTCGGGCACGACGGTGGCGGCTACACCAACGGCATATTCGCTTCGATCATGCGGGTAACCTCGCCAGGCGAAAGAGGCGTGGAGCCACCCCTGATGAAGCCGATCGCCGGCTGGCTCGGCCTCCCGCAGGCGACGCTCGCTTCCTCGACACTGGGCCAGAACATGGTGACTCCGCGCGACGAGGGTCGCCTGGAGCTCGTGGTCGCTTTCAAGGGTGGTCGCAGGACCGCGCACCGCACATGGTCATCACGATTGCTGCGGCAGCGCTCGTGCCGGTGTTGAAGACCTGGCGGTTCGCGGGTCAGGCAGGGTCTGCTTGAACCACATTCCCTCACCGCTCGCCAGGAACTCGTCTGTAGGGCAATCGCTGACCTTCCCCGAGCTCCGCATCACAGGGCCCGGGTCTGCTCCGTACAAACTCGGGGAGCACATGTATTTCTACGATGGCGAGACACATGTCGGGACCATCGGGGCAGTGACCTTATCACCGGGTGGGTACGAGGTTCACGTCGACCGCTTCGTGCCCTCAGCCATCCGAATGCGGCATGGCTGGGTGTCGAGGAAGATTGTGCTCGTTGAGGCAGTCGCATACTTGGCTGAGCATTTCGTGGCAGTAGCAACGATCAGGGTCTCTTTGAATTCTCCCATTGAAAAGCACGACGACTTCCTCAAGGTCGCGAGGGACCGTGCCCAGCTCCTGCATCGGATCGGCGCCCAACAGATCAACATCATCCCCAACTTCGTGCCGTCAAATCGGGGCAACTTCACGGTTACCGGGGTCTGGAAGCGCAACCCGCAAGGCCTCAAGGCCCTCAATGCGGCTCTAGGCCACGAACGCGAAGCACACCGATCTCGGAAGGCGGCTGCGCCCACTGTCAGAGGCCGGCTAGCGAAACTCGGTGCACGGATCAGACGCCTGTTTTCCGGCTCGACCGAAAAGGATATCTAACGAGGCTCCGCCTCAGACCGACGAGTGATATTCGTGGTCGCATTGAGATTGCGCGCTGGGTGTAAGGTGGCTCCGGTCGAGCCGGCTGGGACGTGCCCAGAGAAGTACGAGCTCGAAGCTCAATGGGGTCCGAAGTCCCCGTGGACGACCGGAGCCGGGCATGAAACTACCACATAGCGTTTGCGAAGTCCTGCGCGATCACGTCGTGCTCGAAAGCGAGTGCATCGACCGGATGTACCTCAACGTCTACGTGCCGCAGTTGCAGCGCATCGGTGGCGTGGTGTGGTACCTGCGTGGCCACCTGGGCCAGCGCTTCGCGTCGACGGCGGGGGTGGCCCCAAAGACCGAGGCGTTCGTAGACAACATCGAGCGGTTCGCAGCCGACGCCAGGGTGGACCTGGTGAGCTTTTCCAAGCACCAGCGCAAGGACGACATCACGCAGCAGTATCTGCAGCAGTTCGACGCCGACGAAGGCTTGCTGTACGTCGGGCGTGCGCAGGAGAAGGCCCGGGTGGTGCGCACCGAGCGTCGCCGCTGCGCGCGCACCGGCATGACCTACCCGTGGGTGGTGGACGGCTCGGCGATGGTCAACCACTACTACTTCTACTGCGTGGACCGCGACTTCGGTGCTTTCTTCCTGAAGTTYTGCTCGTACTTCCCCTACAACTCCAAGCTGTGCATCAACGGCAACGAGTACGCCAAGTGCCAGCTGCGCAAGCGCGGCATCGAATTCGAGGCGCTGGACAACGGTGTGCTGTCCTGTGCCGACCCCAAGGCGCTGCAGYGCATCTGCGATGGCCTGGACGACAGGAAGATCGATCGGCTGCTGCGCAAATGGCTGGCGCGGCTGCCCCATCCCTTGGATCGGCGCGACCGCGCCGCCGGCTATCGCTACGCCATCTCCATTCTGCAGGCCGAGTTCGCGCTGACCCGGGTGCTCGATCGGCCGGTGGCAGGGCGCATCTTCTTCGAGCAGGTGATCCGGGAGGACCTGGACATCGGCCGCCCCGGCCAGGTGCAACTCATCTTCGATCGCCGGGTCAGCCGGCGCACCCCGGGACGATTCCGTACCCGGGTGATCACCGAGGGCGTCACGCCTTCACTGCATGTGGACTACAAGCGCTCACGCATGACGCGTCCTTGCGCCCCGTCGATCTCTCGCAATGAAGGGTAGGACTCGACGGGCGGGCGAGTCGTCAGCCTACCGTCGCCATCCGGTCGGTGTTCGGTTGCTGACCAGGCATCGCTCCGGGCAGGCGCTCTCGCTCATGGTGGTGCTTATTACGTGGAGGCGTCCTGAGCCCGCCGGAACAGCCGGGGCGGCCATCCGTCGGGATGCAGCGTGCTCACCCAGCTAGCGACCATCTCCGTGATCCGCTGTCGCTTCGCGGACGTGGCTCGCCGTGGTTCGTCGAGGGCGGCATCGGCGCCAACGTCACATCGAGCGTGTACCGAAGCGGGCGAAACCTTCAATAACGAGTCCAACTTCGGGACCACGTCGGCCTCGGATACGCCTTCGGCACGGCGAGGAAGAACGAGCTGGTCCTGCGAACAGAGCATTTCTCGAACGCCGCATCAAGCGATCCGAATCCCGGCGAGAACTTCTTCCAACTGCAGTAGGGTGCGTTGCGCCGCGTGGCACGCTCTTTAATGTCTAGGCGATCACCGCATCCATACGAACATCGTCGATCGTTCTTGGCGCGCCCGATCGCGGCGCGACCAGAAGTCCATTGCCGATGAATCGAGCGACAAGAATGATATGAAATTGCGTCGGTACTGGGCTGATATGAGGTGTGCCAGCGAGACTTCAGACTTTGAGCGTACGTGGACCGGGTGACGAGCGGTTACCGGAAAGGCGATCTCCGGCGGCCCGCCGCTTGCTCTCTCGAACCGACTCACGCGAGATACTCGAGAAAGTACGGCATCACTTGTTGAAGAAGCTCGACTTCCTCCGCATCGATGCTGCGCGGCTCCAGATCGAAATGGATGAACGTGCCGTAGGGTGTCCCGGAATCACGTGTCAGCACCCGCCCGTAGTACGACTCGACCAATCCCACAAAGGGGCGGTAGCTGACGAGGGACTTGTCCTTGGAGACGTGGCTTGTCGCAAACTCACCCTTCTCGATCGCGTGCTGGCAAAAGCTCTTCTCTAGAGGAACTGCTCTCAACCAGGTGCGGTATTCAGACGCACGGTCGAAGACGTGCTCTGCCCGCAACGCATCGCCGCTCAACTTATAGATGGCCGTATATCGATACTGCGTTCTGCCATTGAGCATTGCCAGCGCACGGCGAATCCCATGGGTGGCAAGCATGCTACGTACCGCAGTCGCCTGTGCGGGCAAGTCAAGGTTTGACATTGGAGGAGTTACTTTTTTCGAGATGCGCAGAAAGAGGCCCCCAATGGGAGTCCTAGTAGTGGAGAAGAAATTTCCTCAATGTGATGGGTAGAATATTTTCCTGGGCGCGATCTCCTGGCGCTGGCTCGCCCCCGGCGGAGGCCCGCCCATGGTCCCAGATTTAATCCGCGGACTCCCTTCGGTCGTGCTTCCTTGCTGCGGCGTGACCTTCATCGGTCACCTTCCGGAGGATCGCAGGTCCCATGTACCGGCAACCTCCATCCTTCACAATCACCGGAGGGATGTCTGCTTCCACCAAGGCCGCAGACCTTAGTACTGACAGCTTCTCGATCTCGTCCTGGTCGAAAACTTGGATTGGTGCCTCAGCTGCACAGAGCCGCGCGAGGAGATTCATTGGCACGTCTACTTCTCCCTCTATTTTAGAGAAAAAGGGCCATTGAACTCTATGTCATCAGTCGATTGAGCGCGTGTCAAATGAGGGACTTTGAGTGGGCAATTCATCTCCATCGACATCGGCAAGGGCAGGGAGGCGAGCAAGCCGTGGGCGTGCCGCTTCGCGCCGGCCTCATTGACCTGGCGGGCGAGCTCCCGCGTGACCGTGTCGTCGCCAAAATGGCGTTCGGGTGCCGATACGGAGAGGAGCGCGGAGCCGATGTCTAGCCTATCCATCGTCGCAATCGCCAGATCCACGCTCCAATGCCCTGCATGCCGGAAGGCCAGCCATGTCTCGCAGCCTGCAATGCGGCGCGGTACTTCTCGGTGATGTAATGTGCGTGGACATCTGCGGCGTCGCTCCTGAACAGGCTGTGTTCCCGCTATAGGCGACCTGCATTCACTGCCCTTTGAACCATCGCCCTCGCGATGTACCGATGAAATGGCTTGACAAGAAACATGTAGAGCCTGCCGATGCCGTTGTGGATTTCAACCGCCGTTGACACAGTCACCATCTCTACGCTGTTCAAAGATGACCTGTAGATCGAAACTCTGAAGTCGAGATGTTTGTCATTGTCTCCGAGTATGAGCTCGTTGGGTTCAATCGACTGGATCGAGAACATGCCAACGCGTTGCCCAATCTGTAACCTCGCTTCTCGAGGGAGTTGAAAATCAGCAACGCCTTCGTGTCTTAGCCCAAGTATGGAAGCGACTATGCCGCGTATCTTCAGAAGCATTTTTACCCAACCAGGTGTGCAACCAAATACTGCTTCGTAGACATCTTGTGGGCTCAGTTTTGGGTTATTCAAAGCCGTTTGATATGCATCACAAAAGTGAACCGCCTTCAATGCATGAATGAGATTGCACGCCACTGGAACGGGGACTTCTGCTACTTGCGACATGGCATCTCCGCGCCTAACGCTCCAGCCGGACCGGATTCGAGTTGGACGGTAGGCTCGCCACGCGTGTGTCGTGCGATGGAGGCCGAGAGTGGACAGGGTGATACAGGATCACCGCGTCACCCCGGGCTTGCATTCAAAGCCCCGCAAGAACTTCCATCCAGATGAAGCAGGGTCACGCCGAGGATCATGGCCGCGGCCAGCGGGATGACGAGCGGTGCCCAGTGCCGGGTGTCCGCCAGTTCGGTTCGAGTCCATGGGGTGATCTTCACTGTAGCGCGCCGGGCCGCACCGCCGGCCAGGCAAATTCGCGCCCGATCACCGCGCGGGCGTAGAAGTAGTTGCAGCGCGCGCGTTCGCTGAGGCTGTCGAGGTCCACCTTGCCCGCTGTGTCGCACGGGAATCTCAGTGCGCGACCGGCGCCGGACAGCGGCTGGAAGCACAGCTCGAAAGCGGGGGCTGTCTGTTCGTGGTGTTGCATGCTCGGGCTCCTGGTTCCTGGTTTGTGATGGAAGCAAGCGTAGGTCGCGGGAGGCTCGAAATGGTCGGGATACGGTCGCCGTTCGGTCGATTTTCAGTGTCGGCTGCCCGCAGCGTCAGCAGCGGGCGCGCTCCTCGAGCGCCTGCATTTCATCCAGGCGGGTCGGGTACGCGTCGAGCGGGGCGGGCAGCAAGAGGTCCTGGGGCGCGACGACATGCGACGCACGCGCGGTTCCCCCCGGCCAGACCTAACCCGCGTTGCCCGCGCGCGAAGCGGGTCACGCCAGCGCCGATGGCTTCGACAACGCCCGCGACGTCGTTGCCGAGCACGAGCGGGAAGCGCGCCGCGCCCTTGAGCCCCAGCAGCCGCCGGTCGTAGCCAAGCCCAGATGCCGCCGAATTCGAGCGGCGAGTAGGCGGTCTCGACATCCGCGGTGAAGACGTCGCCATCCGTGTAGTGCTCGTACTCGAAGCCGTCGGGATCGAACCAGTAGTCGAAGAGCTGGCTGCCGAGCAGGTGGCGGCCGATGCCCCACATGTGCCGGTGGCCCTCGGCGCGCAGCACCTGCTGCCCCTGTCCAAGCG